>CAZIAG010000006.1:0-21709 GCA_964537375.1 uncultured Roseivirgaceae bacterium | reverse complement strand
AGCGGGCGCTGTCCATCTCGAACACGATGCGCAACATCTTCGGATTGTTCGGCATTTTCTCCTGGGCCTTCGCTTCCGCCACCAATACCATGGTGAGCAACGTCATCGGCCAGGAGCGGCAAGAGGAGGTGCTTCCACTGATTCGTCGCGTCGTACGTGTAAGCTTCTCTTTTTCGCTGATGCTTTTCCTGGCGCTCGTGACCAAGCCTGAGTGGTTTTTGTCATTCTACGGACAGGGCGACGACTTCATCGCAGACGGCATCCCGGTGATATACGTTGTCTCAATCGCCTTGCTGCTCATGTCATTTGGAACAATATGGCTGAACGCCGTTACGGGAACAGGAAACACTACCGTAAATCTGATGATTGAACTAATCACCATCGTCATTTACAGTATTTACGTCTATGTAGTACTCGAGTACTTGCGTTTGCCCATTACCTGGGGTTGGGCCTCCGAGTGGGTATACTGGATTTCGATGTTTTCGATGGCGTTTTTGTACATGAGGTCGGGGCGTTGGAAGAACCGAAGCAACTTTTGACACCGCCAAAATTGAAAGCCGTGTTTTCCATTGAAGTTAGGGATCATACCTTTGGGGCATGACAGACGAGGAAATTCACGACGAGCAGGATGAGTTGTTATTCGAGCACCACCGTATCGTGGCAGATCGAGGTCAGGCGCTCATTCGGATCGACAAATTCCTGATGTCGCGGCTCCCCAATGTCACCCGGACCAAACTCCAGGATGCGATGCACGTGGGTTTTGTCAAGGTGAATGATCACGCCGTCAAACCAAACTACAAGGTGCACCCCAATGACGTGATCACGATTTCTCTGCCGCAACCTCCACGCGACACCGAGGTCAAACCGGAAAACATCCCGCTGGATATTGTCTATGAGGATGATCATCTGTTGGTGGTCAACAAACCGGCGGGCATGGTCGTGCATCCGGCATACCAGAACTGGAATGGCACCCTGGTGAATGCCCTGGCGTGGCATTTTCAAAACTTACCTGAATTGCCAGGAAACGAGGGCAGGCCGGGGTTGGTACATCGCATCGACAAGGACACGTCGGGACTACTCGTAATCGCTAAGACTGAAACAGCGCTCACCCACCTTGCGAAACAATTTTTTGATCACACGATTGAGCGGACGTATTGGGCAATGGTATGGGGAGTGCCTGATCCCCCGGAAGGTACTATCGATGTGCCCGTGGGCAGAAGTCTAAAGGATCGTCGCGTTACCGTGGCTTTCCCTGAAGGTGACTTTGGACGGCGGGCCGTAACCCATTACAAAACCATAAAGGACCTGCGATACGTTTCTCTTGTGGAATGTCGCCTGGAGACAGGCCGCACCCACCAAATCAGGGCACACATGAAACATATTGGACATACGTTGTTCAACGATGCAATGTATGGGGGCAACCAGGTTCTAAGGGGAACCGTTTTCTCCAAGTACAAACAATTCGTTGATAACTGCTTCAAGGTGATTCCGAGGCAGGCCCTCCACGCGAAAACGCTGGGCTTTGTCCACCCCGCCACCGGTCAACGTCTCCGATTCGACGCACCGCTCCCTTCGGATTTTACGGATGTCCTGGCGAAATGGGAGAATTATGTGAAATACAATTAAGTATACGCGGGCTGGGCAGGCACGTGTTTGTCCTCATTGGCTCACCGGTTTAATATGATTGAATGCCGAATTAATTTAACCACGTAGGCACATAGGCGCGACAGCACGCGTGACCAAACAGCAACTTAACCAACCTAAAGAAAAAATAGAGTCGAACTACGCTCCTCAATTTGAACTGAATTCGAGATACCTGCTGATCCTACACCCCGGCTAGAAATGCATTCCAGATTTTGCGGACACTTGAGATATAGAAGTTGCCCGGAAGATAGACTCAAGAATCGTTGGCCATATTGAATCGAGTTCAGCGACATCGGGACAAGCCTTTGGGCCTGGAATTTGGGCCTTGCGAACCCTAGGCCCTGAACTCCTGGCCTTGCCCATAAGGTCACCCATCCCGAAATCTCCAAAAGAAAATTTTCATCGGCATACAACTTCGGAACCGTCTTGCGCGTCTATATGGGTGTATGACAGAATTGATGTTTAGTAAGCGGAGAATAATTATCATCGTGGGCATTGCGGTGGCGATCATCATCGGTGTGTCGACTGGCGTATTTGGCCTCGTGCTCCCGGAAGGATAGTACATTCATATTTGTTCCTCAATCGCGGAATACACCATGGTCGACATCTACGCTTTCCTTGAAAACTTAAGGGTGGTGCCACTAAACAGATGCCACGACTCAAACCTGTCCAACGGGAGATCAGGGATCCTGGGCTTTGCGATTGGATGCTGAACCCAACCGGTAAACCCCGAGATATTAGGTTCTCATTAGGTTATTACCTCGATGTTAAGTCGATCTTCCCTCGATCTTAAGTCGACCGCTACCCGATCCCCAACCGCTCACTGGACACCGGATGCCTCCCTTGTCTTCCTTCGAGCCGGAGTTGAGTCATTCCTGAATAAGCCTCCCGGCCAAAGCAACCTTTTCCAGGCTCCTACGGGAGGGCCCTTGACATTAAGAATGGGCCGTGACACAGCGCCTTTGAAGGCTTGAGATATCGATTCGAGTTCACCCTTCAAGCGAAGCTTTCCCCGGACGACCTTGAGGCGCCGGAGGCGCAGATGTGACGTTCCGAAATTGGACATCTGTCTTTGGGTCACTCGTATACCGGCCTTTTCAAAGCCCGGCGAATCTCGATCATTGCCTGGCGCTTCAGCCGCTCATGCCGATCTTCATCCTGATGTCCGCCGACAAGCCCGCGAATGTACGCCAGGACGCGGGCACGCTGGACCGCATTGAGAGTTTCAATCGACGCGAGGATCTCCCATGAATGTGGGACAGTCATCATGGCTTGTAGTGGTTGGTTGATATTCTAAATAACGAAAATCGCCCGAGGGGGTTGCCAGTGCCCGAGAAGCTTAACAAAAAGGTAAAATCCCGCAACGGCATTCCCCAGTGGGGCCGTGCGGGATTTCAGAGAGGGGTTAATGCAGGTCCGCTTTACTTGAATTCTTTTCAGTTGAGGGACGGATTGATCA
Source organism: uncultured Roseivirgaceae bacterium (assembly GCA_964537375.1). Lineage (GTDB taxonomy): Bacteria > Bacteroidota > Bacteroidia > Cytophagales > Cyclobacteriaceae > Chryseosolibacter. The sequence goes on along the minus strand of CAZIAG010000006.1, from coordinate 18,606 downwards.
TCAGTCCGGGCGTCGTTGTTTTTACATGAGTAAATGCATAGTTCACAATTTGTCCCAATTTCTCGTTCATGGCATTCTCTTCTATCATACCGCTAACCCCCAGAGCGTTTCCCAGGTGGCTCGTCTTATGGTTAAGTTCCGCCGCCAACATGATCACAGGTGCCTTTCTATTCAGGGAACCATTCCGAACCGCTCTGATCATTTCGAAACCTGTGACCACAGGCAGGTCGATCGCACAAATGATCAGGTCAAAAGGTTCGATTCGCGAGGTTAAGAGCCCATCAAAACCCGAATCGCAATGAATGACTACGGGGTTGTTGTCCTGAAGGATTAACCTGATCTGGTCAGCGACCTGCCCCTGCCTGTGAACCACAAGTATCTTCATAAACTAAGGGCATTTTAAAAGCCCTAACCCAACCGTTTCATGAAAATTCGTAAAATGGAAGGTATCGCTCAGGAGTGGAGAAGCGCGCAAGGACTCGAAAATCCCAAAAGGAGCGTTTTCAGCAATAAATGAGGCCGGTGAGTAGTACAAAAGTACTATCAAATTAGTACAAAAATACTATGGCCACCATGGGCAGTGTCACTTCAGCAGACCAGATTCGTAGGCGTATTTCACGAGGCCGACGGCGTTGTTGACGCCGAGTTTTTCCATGATGTTCGCCTTGTGATTTCGCACGGTATTCTCGCTCAGCGATAGGCGGTTTCCGATCTCCTTAATGGTGAGCTCCTGACAGACCAGTCGAATGATCTCTTTCTCGCGCTCGGTCAGTTCACTGTTTCTGAACGCCGGCCTCTCGGGAGCCCGGCCTGCCTGAAGACTTTTTCGCAGCACGCCTGCCACGAGGTCATTGTGGTAAAAATCCTTTTCGCAGACAGCGTTGATGGCGCGTTCCAACTCATCCGGTTCGGTGTTTTTTAAAAGGAAGGCATGCACGCCCATCTCCATCATGTGGAGAATGTACTTTTCACTGTCGTGCATGGTCAGAATTATGATCTTTACGTTGGGGTATTTCCGCAAAATGTTCTCGCTGGTTGCCACGCCATCCATAACCGGCATTTGCAGGTCGACAATCGCGACATGCGGCGGCGAGAACCTGATCATCGTGAGCAATTCCTTTCCGTTCTCGGCATCCTTAACCTCGGCCACGTTCTCAAAATCGCGAATGAGGTTCACCATGGCCTTGCGGAAGAGCGTATGGTCATCGGCCAGGTAGATCTTTAGTCCCTTCTTCATGTTCCAACGGCAGGGTTAGGGTAATCTTGGCTCCTTTAGGCAAGGCTTTTTGAAAATTGACGTCAGCGCCAATTAGCCGCGCCCGATTTTCAATATTAAAAAGACCAAGTCCTTTTGCAAAGGGTTTGCCGTTTTTGTGGGCGCCGACATCAAATCCCACCCCGTCGTCTTCGACGGTGAGGCGAAGGGCTGAATTAAATTCCAACGTTACGTGAATGTTGGCCGCTTCTGCATGCTTGATGGCGTTATTGAGAAGTTCCTGGGCAACCCGAAAGATCATAAGTTCCTTCTGAGGCTCGAGGGTTGGAAGGTCACTGCCTTCGGTAAAGCGGATGGCGATGGATGATGTGGCCTGGAATCGTTCACACATCTCTCGAATCGCGTGAACAACGCCGAATTTCTCCAACGTGGCCGGCAATAGGTCGCGACTAATACGCCGTACGGTGGAAATGGTTTCATCCAGCATGTCTTTCGTTTCGTTGACCGCTTTTGGGTCGGGGAGTGAACGCCCCAGGGAGATGATACCGACCCTGATGGCAGATAACATTCCCCCGATGCTGTCGTGAAGATCTGCGGCAAGCCTCCTTCTTTCCGCTTCCTGCGACTCGAGTTGAGCCTGCATCATCCGTTGCTGGTATTCATATTCGATGGCTTGCCTCTTCAGCTGCTCCTGAATCATCTTCTTTTGATAAAAGACGACAAAAACCACAATCGAACCCGCCATGATCAACATGGCGACGATGGCAATCGCGATGATGAGATAGATTTGTGTCTGTTCTCCGTCCACCCCGTTCAAGCTAGAAAAAAATGTTATTCAAAAAAAGTCAGAAAGGCGAGCGGAAACTATCGACTATCAGCACGCGCGCTACTCACGTTAATCCAAATGCCGATTGACGCAAGAAAAAGGCCGATCAACGACAACACCTGGTGAAAAATCCAAACGACTTCCAATCTGTCTCCCAGGTAGTGCACGAGGTAATGGGAAGTGGCATAGATCACCAGTTTTCCGGAAAACGAAAGAAAAAATCCCGTTGCGATCCAGAATGATGGGAGGCGATGTATCTCCCTTGTTGGAAGCTCCTTCAGCAGCTTGTAGAAGAAAATGATACAAAACATGATCATCAAAATCGACATGAACGCCTGCGTATAGCTATTGGTGTCGCCGATTCGTTGAATAAACAGCACGTTGACCGCAGCAAACAGAAAGTACACCACGTTCAGGAAAATGAACGGAACCTTTAAGGAACGCCAGCCGATGAGACCATAGAAGAATGGCGTAATGAAAGCCACGCCGAACAAATGAAAAAGGTGGTTGACGTAATTTTGGTTATATCCTGAGAGGTAAATCGTAAGTGAAAGGAGATCGACAGATAGGGAAAGGAGGAAAAAATGCGCCAGCCACCGGAATGCCCGGGACTGGCGCCGGTAGGAAGAAATAAGAAGCGCAATCGGCACGGCGACAACGACCAGTGTCGATATAAATAGCGAGTCCAGCAATATTCTACCTTCCTTGAACATTCAAAATGCCTTTACTTGCAGTGGGGAGGGCAGGGAAGACCAGAATTGTATGGGCCTTCTATACCAGGATCATCCAACGATTGTTTTGATCCGTCGTCGTCACCCCAAATAACGGTACCGTCTTCCTGGGTACCAAGAAGTACGAGGTCGTTGTAGAATTCACCCGATTCATTCACCTTACGGCAAAAGAAGAAGCTAATGCCCGTTACCCTTGGCTCAGAGAGCAGTTTTTCAAACGTTTCTCTTCCATAGAATACCGACCTGGTTTGATTTGGGTACGTCTTTTGAAATTCGGAAATCCATCGTTTCGCGTCGGTTACGGGAACTCGGCGCCCGATATTGGGTTTGAAATCGTTTGGCATTGTACTAGGGGTTTAATGAAACATAGGGCGAAAAATATTCATTTTTTCTCATTGTCATTTTCGGCATCTTTGAACATTGACGCATTTACATGGACAAAAGCAGTCTTTCAAAACTCACGTTGAGCGTTCATGCCGGCTCAATCGGCGACTCCCGATTCAAAGGAATAGCAACACCCATATTTCCCGCATCCGCCTATGACTACGAGGACACCGACGTCACTCGTTATCCGCGGTATTTCAATACACCAAATCAAAAGGCCGCAGCGGAAAAGCTCGCTGCCCTTGAAAATGCTGAGGCCGGGATGATATTCAGTTCCGGGCTCGCCGCCATTCTCACGGCAATTCTTGCCATGGTTAGGGCGGGAGATCATGTTATTCTCCAGAGTGATCTCTACGGCGGGACTCACGACGCCATTGCCAAGGAACTGCCGCGGTTTGGAATCATGTATACGTTCGTGGATGCGTCCTCGCCTGACAACTTCAGAAAGGCTATCCGGAAAGAGACAAAAGTTATTTACGTTGAAACTCCGTCAAACCCTACGCTTAAGATCACCGACCTGAAAGCCGTCGCCGCGATCGCGCGGGAAAACCAGGCGATATCAATAGTCGACAACACCTTTGCATCGCCCGTAAACCAGAACCCGTTGGACCTCGGCATAGATATTGTGGCTCATAGTGGAACGAAGTATATCGGTGGGCACAGCGACCTGTGCTGCGGTGCGGTACTCACTTCGACAACGTTGATGAACAGGGTAGCCGAGAGCGCAATCCATTTTGGTGGTACGCTCGACGCGCATGCGTGCTGGCTCGTAGAACGATCCCTGAAGACAATCGTCTTGCGCGTCCGTCAACAAAATGAAAACGCTATGGCTATCGCGCGGTATCTCAAAGGGCATCCCCAGGTGAGCAAAGTGTACTACCCGGGTCTCGAAGATCATCCTGGCCATGAAATTGCACGTGAACAAATGAAGGGGGGATTTGGTGGAATGCTGTCTTTCGAAACGAGGGGAGACGCATCCAAATTCCTGGAACGACTCAAGCTCATCCAGCGGGCGATCAGTCTCGGAGGCGTTGAGTCCACGATTGCCTTGCCCGTAAAATCGTCGCACGCAAAAATGAGTCCCGCTGATCGGGCCAGCATCGGTGTGACCGACAACCTGGTGCGCCTGTCAGTCGGTATTGAGGCGTCCAACGACCTCATTGCCGACCTCCAACAAGCACTCGGGTGATGCCTGCCTGACGCTTAGTCGGCTACCTCTACGACCATCTCAATTTCAATGGCGATGTTTGAAGGCAGTGCATTAGTGCCGAGGGAGGTGCGAGCATGTTTGCCGTTCTCTCCGAATATGGCCACGAGCAAATCGGAACATCCATTCATCACCTTCGGCTGATCTTTGAAATCATCGGGGCAATTAACCCAACCGTTCACCTTGACGATCCTCTTAACCTTGTTGAGGTCGCCAACATGTGCTTTCAAAGAAGAGAGAAGGGAAATGCATGCGGCACGTGCTGCCTCCACTCCTTCATCGAGGGTGAGGTCGATACCGACCTTCCCGGTAATATTTGTTCCGTCGGCCCGAGCCGGCCCATGTCCGGCAAGGAAGACAAGATTTCCGGTTCTAGCTGCCTTGACGTAGTTGGCCACGGGCGTCGTTGGCGAAATCAATTCTATTCCGAGTTCCTTTAGGCGCTTTTCATAGTTGGTATCCTGCGCGGCGACCAAACCCGAGAACATGACTACTGAGAAAAGAACGAAAATCTTCATTCGTTTGCGTTTCGATAAAGATAGCAACATTTTCGTCAATTGGTCGGCCGGGCAATCGGACTCTTCCAGGGGAGGCAGGGGTATTGCAATCGGCGAGAAATTATGCTATTTCTGTTGAGCATTTCATCCACACAAAAAAGTCTGCATGAATTATGCCGAAGAAGGAGAAAATTCGTTGTCCCTGGTGCCTTAAGTTTGACAAATACATTCACTATCACGACGAAGAATGGGGTGTCCCAGTTCACGATGATGCCGTACACTTCGAGTTCCTCATTCTGGAAGGTGCCCAGGCAGGGTTAAGTTGGGCGACCATCTTGCGAAAGCGTGAGGGATACCGTAAGGCGTTTGCCGGATTCGACGTGAAACGTGTCGCTCGTTTTACCGGGGCGCGAATTGAAAAGCTCTTATTGGATCCCTCCATTGTCAGAAATCGGGCGAAAGTTAACGCCGCAGTCAACAACGCCAGGCGGTTCATTGAAATTCAAAACGAATTCGGCTCATTCGACCGATATATCTGGTCTTTTGTCAATAATAAACCGATTGTGAACCGCTGGAAGTCAACCTCGGAAATCCCCGCCACTACACCCGAGTCAGACGCGCTGAGTCGTGATCTTATCAAGAGGGGATTCAAGTTTGTGGGCAGCACCGTCATATACGCCCATATGCAGGCTTGTGGGCTGGTCAACGACCACATCGTGGATTGCTGGCGTTACAAGGCGCTCAATTGACCCCTGGTGCTTTTCAATGGCGCCGATAGCAATATGGGCTTGCCGTCCTTCAACCCGGTTGCTTGAGCAGATTCGCGTTGCTTTCCAGCAGCACTTCAAACGGGTTGGCCTTCAACATCACCACGTCACTCGCGTCGCCCAGCACTTCATCTATCAACCCAAACTCCCGGGCCTCGACTGCGTTCATATAACGATCTCTGAGAAAATACTCCTCAATTTCTTTCCAGGTATGGCCCGTGTGTTTTCCGATAAGGTGAAACAGCTGCGCCTGAATTCTTTCCTGCTCTCGCATGGAAATTCGCACATCCTCGGTGTATCCCTGCGCCCCGCCACTCGTTGGATGCATGTGAATGGTAGCGTGGGGCAACGCGAAACGCTTTCCTTTGCGTCCACTCGCCAGCAATGCTGTACCCATACTTGCGGTAACGCCGACAGCATAAGTACATACAGGCGCTTGTATCATCTGCATGGCGTCGTAGATAGCCAGGCCGGCATAAACATTACCGCCGGGGCTGTTTATGTAAAGGTTAATGTCGCGTTTCTGGTCAATGCTATTTAGATAGAGCAACTGCGCGACCACCAGGTTCGCAGAGGCGTCCGTTACGGCCGTACCGAGAAATACGATTCGTTCCTTTAATAGCAGACTGTAAATGTCATAGGCCCGTTCTCCCCGACCGTCGCTGTCGATCACTACCGGGACCACGGTGTTACCGGGTTGTCTCATTGCCATGATCAAAAATGTTTTCGATTGTTTGCCTGAAGGTCACTTTCTCAGGATTATTAAACAAAGAACGGTGAAGCGCTTCGAGCTCGGCCCGTTTGCGTTTTCTGCCATATGCCACAATGATTCGGTAGACCAGGCTCTGGAGCGCCGTGTCAAGGAAAAGTGTACGATCCAGCAGCAGCTTTGCGCGGTAGAGCAGCCGCTCACCTGGCGCCATCGCACCCGAAAGGAAGCGCTCAGTTTCCTGAATGCTATTCAATGAAGTCCTCATAGCTCAACGAATTTTTTCTGACTTCTTCCCTGACCTTCTCAAGACATTTGAACTTCTGCACCGTCGCAGAGCGCTCGCTCCCGTATTGAAAACGTTCACGAATCGTACGCATCGGCATCTTCTCGTAATAAAATGCAACCAGGAGATCAAGACATCGCCTTCCCGCGCGTTCCAGGTACCGGACGAGTTGATTGATATGTACTTCCGAGTGCAGGTCGTTTGCGGGTATGTCAATCAACATTTCCACGGCATCCAACGAAACGCTTGACTTGTTGCGGTTGAACTTTCGAATCCACAGGTGCTTCGCGATCCCGAGGATATACGCTTCATCCGCAATCTGAGCAGTAAACCCGTCGCGATGCTTTTCATACCAGATAATCATCGCATCGTGAAAAACATCCTTTGCATCGGTAAACGTCCCGCCTTGTTTACTCACAAAGCGCGCCACCGCGGGAAAAGCAGCCTCATAAAGTGATTCAAACGAAACGCTCTGGATCGGCGCCGTTACTTTTCCCGGGTAAACACGTGTTAAAGTGTCAATCATGGCTGCATTCATTTGTCTTAATGTGCTGAAAACTGACCATATATCACCCGAGAAGGACGTCTTTTTTGTCAGCTCAGGCACGAGATCGGGGAACGACCGGGGTCCTCGATCCGACTACTTCTTTATGTTCATCAGATCGATCATCAGGTTAAACGAGTCAATCGAGGATGGATTGTTGAACTTGAGCGGCTTAACGATATACCCTGATACACCGAGCTTGTTGGTTAAAGCTCGGTCCTCCTGTTGTTCCGACGTGGTAATGATAAAAACCCTGATGTCGCGCCAGATCGGCGTTGACCTCAAAACCTTAAGAAATTCAAGTCCATTCATCTTCGGCATGTTGAGGTCGAGCAGAATCACATCCGGAAATTTGGATTTATCGTCCCCCAGACTTGCCAGCCACTCCAGCGCTTCTTCGCCGTTCTTTGAAACCTTCATCTTGTAAAACAACCCTACACGGTCGAGCGTCCGCTGTGCATCCATCACGTCGACAAGGTCATCTTCGATCAAGAGAATGTTAATTACCTTCTCCATGCTCTAACATTTTAGGCCACGTAAAAGCAAAAACTGAGCCCTTTCCTGTCTCCGACGTAACCCGGATCGTCTGCTTCCTTTCATCGAGAATTTTTTTGACGATCGCCAGGCCTACACCGGTGCTTTCGAATCCATCTCTCTCCTGCAACGTCTGAAACATCATAAAAATCTTATCATGGTAATTCCGTGAAATCCCCGGACCGTCGTCTCCAACCCTGAACTCATAGTAATCTCCGCGGTCATCGAACTCTATCCAAATACTACCTTGTTGCTTGTCGTGGTATTTAACCGCATTTGAGACGAGGTTAGCGATCACCTGTTGGAGCGGCAGTCGTTCAGCGACAATCACAGGCAGTCCGGCGGGCACCGAGAAATCAAGATGCGGCGGTATTTCAACACTCTCCTTCACTTCCAACAATAATTTGTTCAAATCGATAAGCTCTTTCATATTGCGCTCCCTTCCAACGCGCGAATAAAGGAGAATGCCTTTGATAAGATTTTCAGCACGGATGAGACGAGTCTTAATGAGACTTAGGTATTCCTTCAATTTTGGAGAGAGTTCGCTGGCGTGATCCTCTTCCATCCACGTTACGACGTTGCCAATCCCGCGAAGAGGAGCCTTCAAATCATGTGATACGATGTGCGCAAACTGATCCAGCTCATTGTTCTTGCGTTTCAGTGTAGCGATGTTTTCGGAAAGAACCCTGGCCATGTGGTTGAGTGCATGTGCCAGCTGACTAAGTTCATCCATTCCTGTTTCGCGGGTGGTTACACTGTAGTTCCCTATGGTAATCGCATCCGCCATACGTACCATGCTTACTACATTCGAAGAAATTCGGTAGGCGAGAAAAAGAGCGATCGCAAGTCCGATCGCAATTGACAATACAGTTAGCAGAAAAGATATGGTCCTGGTCCGTTCAATCGAAGCCAACAGTGCCAGGCGGTTTTGATCGCGGAGACTGTATTCATAGTTGCTGAATGCCCGGAACTTTGCCTGGAGTGCGCGGTGCAGATCATTCTCGTTACCAAGAACTATCTTCTCTCTGTAAAGTCTACGAAACGCGAGTTCACTGCTGTCCGACGCCGCCGCAGCTTTTTTTGCTTCAATCAAGGGTGCCGAAAATTTCTCCAGCCAATGTCGGTGAAGAGAATCAATTTCCCTGATAGCCCGTTTTTGGTCCGACCCTGCCGGAATCATCGACGACATTTCATTCAGAATGCGTTCATTTTCGATTGCCGCCGAATCGTACGCCTGAATAAAGTAGTTTTCACCAGTCAAAAGAAAACCCCGAAGTCCGGCAACCATATTAAGAATGTTCCGTTGGAATTGGTTGCTACTACGAACCATCATACTCGACCTTGTAAAAAAGGCCGTATTTTCATTGACTCTTTCCGTCTGCTTAAGATTTATATAAGTCGTTATCGAGAAGAGTAGCAGAATCAGTAGAAATCCCAAAAAGATAAACCAGGAGATCTTCATAATTGTGTTGAAACTGGCTGATGATACTTCAAACATCAGTCCGATTTGCCGCAGGTGGGGTTCAGGCGGCTTACGATAAACAGCGCATAATACTTATGCAAATATGAAAACATTTCACGGAGGAACTAATTTTTGCCTGGGGAATACACGGCATATTTCTTGTACACCGACGGTTCATTGGAATCATGATCTCCGGATTGATTATTTTGCCCGTCAATTAACTCCATTTTGAGGTGTTGCTTAACTCGAAACCACCGCTGGCCGAACGGATGCGACCCACGACTCTTGACGATCTCGTCGGGCAGGAACACCTTACCGGGCCCAACGGAGTCATCCGAAAGGCAATAGAAACAGGAAATGTTCCTTCCATGATCCTGTGGGGGCCGCCGGGTGTCGGGAAAACAACAATCGCAAATATTGTTGCGCATGAGGTCAAGAAGCCGTTCTACACATTGAGCGCGGTTAGTTCTGGCGTAAAGGAAGTCCGCGATGTGATTGAAAAGGCACGGCTATCGTCGCGTTCTATCCTTTTCATCGACGAAATTCACCGCTTCAACAAATCTCAACAAGACGCGTTGCTTGGTGCGGTGGAGAAAGGGATTATTACTTTGATTGGCGCGACCACGGAAAATCCGTCTTTTGAGGTAAACGCAGCCCTTATTTCCCGGTGCCAGGTTTATACGCTTAAACCCTTGGGCGAAAAGGAACTTCTCGAATTGGTGAACCAGGCAATGTCGCGGGATCAGGATTTGGGCCAGCGAAAGATCGAAATCAAAGAGCACCGCGCATTGTTGTCGATCTCCGGAGGCGATGGAAGAAAATTGCTCAACCTGATCGAACTCATCTCAGAGGCGATTCCCGGCGACTTGGTGATCACCGATTCGTTAGTAACGGATGTCGCACAAAAGCATATAGCTATCTACGACAAAAGTGGCGAACAGCACTACGATATTATTTCCGCATTTATCAAATCGATACGTGGAAGTGACCCGAACGCGGCCGTTTACTACCTTGCCCGGATGGTAGAGGGCGGCGAAGACGTGAAGTTTATTGCACGCCGTATGCTCATCCTGGCGTCGGAGGACATCGGCAACGCCAATCCGACTGCCCTGGTCATCGCCAATAACGCTTTCCAGGCGGTCAACGTAATCGGATACCCCGAGGCGCGTATCATCCTCGCCCAATGTGCGGTATACCTGGCCGCGTCACCAAAGAGCAATGCTAGCTATCGCGCGATCGAAGCTGCGTTGGCAAAGGTCCGCGACACGGGCGATCTGCCGGTTCCGCTTTCCATCCGGAATGCCCCGACCAAGTTGATGAAAGACCTGGGGTATGGAAAGGGATACCAATATGCTCACGACTACGAAGACAATTTCGTTGCTGCAGAATTCCTCCCGGAAGCGATCAAGGGTACGAAATTCTATGAGCCCGGAAATAATCAGCGGGAAGAAGAGTTACGGAAATATCTTCGTAGGTTGTGGAAAGAGAAATACGGATATTGAATTTGAAAATCGTCGGGCATGCAACGAATAATCTTTGAGTCCGCGCCGGAATTCATCATCGTCTGTCTGCTTGTTGGCATCGCGTACGCCTCGATCCTGTACATAAATACCAAGCGACCATGGAACAAAACCATAAATATTGTCCTGTTCGTTTCCCGGGCAATATTGGTTTCCTTTCTGAGCATACTGCTGCTCGGCCCCATCGTGAAACAGATTACCAATTATTTCGAACGCCCGCTTTACCTGATTGTTCTTGATAATTCGGCTTCGGTTGCCCAGGTAGTCGATTCCGTCGGGCAACAGCAACTCATGGCACAGATCCACACGATGCAGGAGGCGCTGGCCGACAAGGGATACGAAGTACTCATTCAGGATCTGGAGGGCAACCCGGTAGACAACTCCCCAGGAGACGTCGCATCGGCCTCCAATCTCAATGGGGTGCTGAACGCTATCGCCGGCCGGTACGAGGGTCGCAACATCGCGGGCGTTATCATGGCAACCGACGGCATCTATAATTCAGGGCTATCCCCGCTTTACGCGATGTATAACTTTCCCGTCCATACGATCGGTATTGGGGACACACTCGATCGCCTCGATATTGCAATCAAGAACGTGGCGTATAACCGCATCGCCTACCAGGGCAACAAATTCCCTATTCGCGCGGAAGTTCAAATCAAAAACCTGCCTTCACAAACCATCACTGCGACGCTTTCGAAACGCGGTCGCATGATCGATCGGCAGACAAAAACCGTTTCCGGTGATGAACTCGTGGCATTTGATTTCCACCCAGATGCCAGCGAGCAGGGAATCCAAAAATACGATATCACATTAAACACGCACCCTGACGAACGAAATACACAGAACAATCAAACTTCCGTGTTTATCGATGTTGTCGAGGGAAAAAAGAAAATCCTCTTGATTGCATCCGCGCCGCATCCGGATATCAAAGCTTTGCGGGAAGTCATTGACCAGAACCCGAACTATGAGTTCACCCTTTACATCCCGGGCGTGAAGGAACAGCCTGCTGCAGTTTTGCAACCACAAAACGTCGATCTCGTGATCTTTCATCAGGGCCCCGACCTCAAAGGCAAAACTCGTCGGTTGTTCCAGACCTTTTCCCAGAGTCGGGTATCCATGTTATTTATACTCGGCCAACAGACTGACCTGCCCTACATGGCGCAGGAAAACATGCCGATCACATTCGAAAACGCGCCGCAGGACTATGACGAAGTGACGCCGATCATCAACCAGGCTTTTTCCAATTTCAGTTTATCGCCCGAGGTTCACACGGCCGTGGCGGGCTACCCACCCGTGACCGTGCACTACGGGAAAGTGCGAATACCCAACAGCGCGACTGCGCTCTTATATCAGAAGATTGGAAGTATTGTCACCGATAAACCGTTGCTGACCGTCGATATCCGTGACGATCGAAAGATTGGTATCATGTTGGGGGAGGGAATGTGGCGTTGGCGTTTGAACGAGTTTGACCGGACCGAGAGCAGCGATTCGTTCGACGAGCTGTTCGGCAAGCTTATTCAGTTTCTAAGTACGACCGAGGATAAACGAAAATTCCGCAGCTATCCCATCGAACAGGAGTTCTCCGAGACAGAACCGGTTGTCTTCGAAAGCCAGGTCTATAACGATATTTTCGAACCTGTATTCGGAAACACCATTAGCATTGAAATTACAGATGAAACGGGCAGGAAGTCTGATTATACCTATGTCACGAGCCCGGGCAACATTCGCTACCAAATTGGAGGTTTGAATGAAGGCGTTTATCGATACCGGTCAAGCACGTTAATCAACGGCACGACTGAACAAGTCCGCGGCGAGTTTGCGGTTATTGAACGCGACACAGAATTACAAAATCTTACGGCCGACTTTGATATGCTGCGCAAGCTTGCGGCAAACACCGGCGGTCGTTTCGTGAATGCGGCGAACATGGAAGGTCTGCGTGACTATCTCTGTCAAACCGAGTCGAGAACCATCATTCACAGTGAGGAAACCTATGACGCGATAATCAACATCAAATGGGTCTTCTGGCTCCTGGTCGCTCTTGTTGCAGTCGAATGGACATTACGAAAATATCACGGTTCTTATTAACGCCCATAAATCTCCTTCAGCGCCGAAGTAATATTGGGGAACCGATAACGATACCCTGAAGAAAGTATTCTTTCACAGGACACGCGATTTCCCTCAAGCGCGATGTCCGCCATCTCACCCAGGACCAGTCGCAGAATGATCCCGGGCACACTCGGCAGCCAAAGAGGTCGACGCAGCGAGGCCGCAAGTGCTCGCGTCATCTTCCCGTTTGTAACCGGGCTCGGCGCAACTGCATTGTAAGCGCCGACCATTGATTGATCCTTTATGGCCTTAATGATTATGCCGCAAAGGTCATCGATATGTATCCAGGAATACACTTGATGCCCCCGCCCCAAGGGTGCCCCAACGAAAAGTCGCACCGGAAGAGCCAACCGTGGAAGAGCGCCTCCTTGTCGGCTCAGCACCATCCCGATCCTCAATTTGACAACACGAACACCGTGATCGGCAAAGCGGTCTGCCTCGCGTTCCCAGGCTTGAGTGACTGTCGAAAGGAAGTCATGTCCGCCTGGATCCTCCTCAGAAAACGTCTTGCCCCTATCATACCCATAATAGTTTACCCCGGAGGCTGTTATTAAAGTCTTTACTTCTCTCGTTTTCCTGACGGCTTCCAACAGTAAGCGCGTTGATAATATCCGGCTATCAAGGATTTCTTTCTTCCGTGAGCGTGTCCATCGTCCCGATCCAACGCTGGCGCCCGCCAGATGGACAATCGTGTGGACGTTATCCAACGCGTTTTCTTCTACGCGGCCATTGTCGATATTCCATGTAAAGTGCTTCGCTAAAGTCGACTTTTTACTCCGGCCAAGGTGAGCAACTTCCCAACCCTTCGAGGCAAGCAATTCCGTAAGTCGCGACCCAATCAGTCCTGAGCCTCCCGTTATAAGAATACGTTCATCAGCCATAGAACGCAGCTGGATTTTTCCGTAAGTTTGTACAAGGTAAACCATTTGACCAAAAAAGATGCTGAAGAAATCGTTCTTACTGGGATGCATTGTCGTCGTCACCTTTGCTACTGGATCGTCGCAGACCATTTCGGTGAAGAAGGAAAAGGCACCCGTTCGAAAGGAATACGGGGAAGGATTTGAAGTCGTGCTCGAGGGCAGCACGTACGCCGAAGTTCAATCGGCGCTGGGCAAATGGATGAAGACTTTTGGCAAGACAAAACAGTTCGACGAAGATGGCATCATGGTGGAGGAACCCGTTCTGGAAGAAAAACAATATCCGGGAAGGTTTTTTGCGAAGCCGCGTCAGCTGGGCAACATTGTGTCTGCCTGGTTTGGTATCCTCCCGGACGAATGGAGTCAGAATGACCTTGAGGCGGCCATGCCTGAACTGGAACAACTGATGCGTGGATTTGCTGTGAATTTTCATAAAGAGAAAATCCAGCGTCAAATCGATGAATCAATTCAAGCTTCGGAAATCGTCGATCGTCAGCTTCAAAGGTTGAGAAACCAGCATCGGACACTCAACTCAAAGATCGAGGACAATAGAAAGAAGAAAATGGAACTGGAGCGTGCGCTGGTCGAGAATAAATTCGAACTGGAGCAACTGACGCGTTCCCTGGAACAGAATCAGAAAGACCAGGATTCAGTCAGTGTCGCGGCTGAACAAATAAAAAGGGCGATCGAGATGCATAAGCTTCGTCAGGAGCAAGTACAATGATCACCTGCAACAAACTCAGCTGAACCGCAGCCTATTTCACATTAAGGAGCGGCACTTTGGTAAGCAACACCTTAATGATATCCGTCGTTTTTACGTTGTCGGCCTCCGCCTCGTAGTTAAGAAGAATGCGATGATTCATCACGTCGGCAGCGACCTCTTTAATGTCTTCAGGCAACACATAGTCGCGTCCGTCCATATAGGCCATGGCTTTTGCCGCGAGGTTTAGGTTGATGCTGGCCCGGGGTGATGCACCGAATTGAATGTATTGAGCTTGCTCGCGAAGATTGTATTCCAAGGGGAATCGCGTCGCATGCACCAACTCGATAATGTAACGCTCCAGAGACTCGGATATCTTTACTTTGTTGACCTGATCGCGGATGGCAAAGATGTCTTCCTTCGTTAGGATTGTGTTGACATTGAAATCAAACTTCATGTTGGATATCCGTCTCATCACTTCCATCTCCTGCTCCTTCGTGGGATAACTTATCACCACCTTCAGCATAAAGCGGTCGACCTGCGCCTCCGGCAATGGGTACGTGCCTTCCTGGTCCACCGGGTTTTGAGTTGCCATAACGAGGAATGGCCGGTCGAGTTGAAAGGTGGTTTCCCCTATCGTTACCGTCTTTTCCTGCATAGCTTCAAGTAAAGCAGATTGCACTTTTGCAGGTGAACGGTTGATTTCGTCGGCGAGAATAATATTGGCGAAAATGGGACCCTTCTTTACTTCAAATTTCCCATCCTTCTGATTGTAGATCATCGTGCCAACGAGATCGGCGGGAAGAAGGTCCGGCGTAAATTGAATACGTTGGAACTCGAGATGAAGAACCTGTGCCAGCGTACTAACCGTAAGCGTCTTCGCGAGGCCGGGAACCCCTTCCAATAGAATATGCCCGTTGGTAAACAATCCAACAAGCAGGCGATTGACCATGTATTCCTGGCCAACGACCACTTTGCCTACCTCGGCAATAACCTGGCGAATCTTCTCCTTATGCTCCTGTTGCTTTTCGACTGCTGCAGCTTCCATAGCTCGTCTCAGTTCGTTTTAAAATCTGGCAAAAATAGCGTAATTATCGGCATTCAGGTTCAAAAAATTTGATAGAACGCTCATCGGCGGTCTTAAAGGTACGGTGGCAAAAACATTCGTCATAGGTGACATCCATGGGGCATACCGCGCTTTGCGCCAGTGCCTCGACCGCGCTGACTTTGACAGAGACCACGACCACCTCATTGCCCTTGGCGACGTCGCCGATGGTTGGCCAGACACCCGCGAGTGCGTCGACGAATTGCTTCGCCTCAAAAACCTTACCCAGCTGCTGGGTAACCACGATTACCACACCCTTGAATGGATACGAACGGGCGCGATCGACGACCTGTGGTATCACCAGGGTGGCAAAGCGACCCTTAACAGTTACAGGGACGGCGTGCCTGCAAGTCACGTCGAATTCTTTAAACGCGCGCGACCGTATTTTGTTTTGGGGTCCCGGCTGTTTGTACATGCGGGAATCGATCCGCATTTCGATCTACGCCGCCAGGGAATCAGCACTTTTCTGTGGGACAGAACGCTGGCGCGGATGGCGATGGATCATTTCATGATGGGGTCAAACGTTCAGCTTACTTCATACAAAGAGGTGTACATCGGTCACACGCCCACTCCTTTCGGGCGTCCCGTATACTCCTGCGGCATTTGGTTGATGGACACTGGGGCGGGCTGGTCAGGTAGGCTGTCCATCATGAATATCGATACACACGAGTATTTTCTCAGTGACCCCGTGCCGGAGTTATATCCCGGCGTTCAGGGGAGAGCGCGCTTCGGCTAACCTCCACTGAGATTGATCACCTCCGCGCCACGCGGATTCGTCAACCATGAATTGATCACATTTTGAACGGTAGGCGTTTCAACGTTACGGGTTACAAAGGTCCTGGCTGAATTGATGTCATCAATAGTCACATCCTTTTCAAGAAATCCAAACCCGAGATAGTTCCCCTTCTCGACCAACACCAATGACTGTTCGTCCGGATTTCGTCCCCTTCCTACAATCGCCACCGTACTTCCATTGTCCGAAAAAGATTGAATTGCGCGGGCGACGCGTTTGTTGTATACCTTCGGACTCTCAACACACATACAAGCACCACGGCAATCGCCGGCCTGAAAGCTAAAGCATAATCCTTTCGCGACCTGCAAACCGCTCAATTTCGGACAGAGGTCAAACCCCCGCACCTTTTCCCAAAGAAAATTCCAGGCATCGCCTTTTGTGGTGAAACGAATCAAGGGTTGTGTTCCGCGTGCTACAACATTCACAGAAAAGCGCTGATAGCCGTTCCGATCCTCATAGTGATAGATGCCCCATTCTTCCAGACGGTTCTTTTGCGCGCGATTGTATTTCGGCCAGAGCTTTCGAATCTGCTGTGACTCGAGAATAAGTGCAATCAATTCGTTTCCTGTGAGTTCATACGTTATATGGTGGATCTCATTACGTATCCGCGAGCGACTCCATTCGCGGGCGTCACCCGTAAAATGTCCGGCCACCCTCTTCTTGATGTTGATTGCCTTCCCGACGTAAATAACATTACCTCGGGCATCATGAAAATAGTACACGCCACATTTGGTTGGAAGGGCGTCAAACACATGCTTCGGAAGATTAGGCGGCAAAATCGTTTCGCCGGAATTCTTCTTCAGTGCGCGCAGAATATGATTCTCGCGATCCCGCAAAAGCAATTGATGGAAGATTTTGACCGTTGCGGCGGCATCGCCAC
This sequence comes from uncultured Roseivirgaceae bacterium, assembly GCA_964537375.1. Taxonomy (GTDB): domain Bacteria; phylum Bacteroidota; class Bacteroidia; order Cytophagales; family Cyclobacteriaceae; genus Chryseosolibacter. The sequence goes on along the minus strand of CAZIAG010000006.1, from coordinate 1,422 downwards.
CGGCGCGATGCCGGTTGGTAATTGTGATTCCAAGGCTCTGCGCAAGACTACCAAGACTATACGACCTCAGACCAGGGACAATTTTCCGGCTTAGCCGGACCGTACAAAGTTTGCGGGCATGCCAGGAGATGCCGACTTGTTCAAACTCCTTCTTTAAAAATGCATAGTCGAAATGCGCGTTGTGCGCTACGAAAACTTTGCCGTTCAGGCGGGAAAAGACCTCAGACGCGACCTCCGCAAAGGTTGGCGCGCCGAGCACCATCTCCGATGTGATACCTGTGAGCCCGGTAATGTAATAAGGAATACTCCTGCCCGGATTGATGAGCGTATGATAGCTGTCAGTGACCTGAACCCCGTCGTGAAGGTGTATGGCGATCTCGGTTATGCGATGGCCCGCTGCATATCCGCCTGTCGTCTCAATATCAACAATCGCATACATAGGGCTGATATTCGAAAATGATTACCTAACTTCCCGGAGTTTTGGTTGTCAAAAATGCTCAAAAAAATTGAAAGCTGCAGCGGCTGCGCAGTGGCAACGGAAATAAATTTGATCAGCGACAACCTCTCCTAAACAGCTAATGCAATGAACCTGATTGTTCGTTTTCTGCTAAATGGTGTCGCCGTTTTTCTAACGGCATACATCCTGCCCGGCGTCGAGTTGCAGGGGTTCGGCACAGCCCTCCTTGTTGCGCTCGTATTAGCGGTCGTCAACGCCATTGTTAAACCGATCCTTATCGTGTTGACCATACCGATAACTATTGTCACTCTCGGCCTTTTCCTTCTGGTGATCAACGCGCTAATGATCCTGCTGGTCGATTCTCTGATCGCCGGTTTCGATGCAGGCGGTTTTTGGTGGGCCCTGCTCTTCAGCCTCATCCTGTCAATCTTCAATAGCCTGTTTGATGACGTAACGAAAAAGAAAGACAGGAAAAGATGACCGCTCAGGGCTGATAGATCCGCGAAAGGAATTCTCGCCAGGTCACCAGTGCCGGGCGTGACTGTCCATGTTCATCGTAGAGTCCGGTATCACGCCAAACGATCGATTGACGAGTCGCAGCCTCGACCTTAGCCAGATATTGATCGGAATCCCGAAGCGTAAAATGAATCAAAAAAACAGTTTTACGTCTTTCGCACGCCAAAAGGAGATTACGCAGATAAAGCTGCTGCCTGGCCTCATCGGATTCTACACTTAGCCGCTGCTCGTTCGGCAGAGTCACAGTAAAATTCTCCGCTGCGAAACCCGTTTCGGTAATCGCTAAGGGTTTTTGGGAAATCATAAATAACTCCTCGATCGCCCCCTCGGGATAGGAAGTGGCTGCGAACGCGCTCACGTATGGATAAAATGAGACGCCGTAGTAGTCCGAGTAGTCAAGCAGCTGCAACGTGGCGAGCCGCTGGATCAGGTGGTCATTGCCCTCAATG
>CAZIAG010000005.1:19231-24312 GCA_964537375.1 uncultured Roseivirgaceae bacterium | reverse complement strand
AGAAAAAAACAATAAATACCACCAACATCGAGGCACAGGGTTTCCCGATGAAAGAACTTACGAAGATTCAGTCCGCCACTGAAATCGTTGGCGGGTTGTCGGCCCTCGAAGAGGAAACCTTCATCTCCTACTTCGGTCGCGCAAACTACAAGTTTATGGATCGCTATCTCGTTAGTGTAAGTGGACGAGTCGATGGATCTTCAAAATTTGGCCCTGATACGAAGTACGGCTTTTTCCCGGCCGCGTCTGTGGGCTGGATAATGACCAATGAAGGATTCTTATCCGGTGTCGGCACATTGAGTTTCCTAAAGCTGCGCGCAAGCTACGGCCTGGTTGGAAACGCAGCCATTCCCAACTATCGCCATTTTGCACTTTATGATGGTGTTGGCTACGGCTTCCCACTCTCACCTGGAATTACGCCGAGTCAAATTCCGAACCCGGACCTAAGTTGGGAAAAGACTGCTCAGCTTGATGTAGGCCTTGAGTTCGCATTCCTTAATGACCGGCTCTCTGGTGAAATCGACTATTACAATAAGCAAACGGAAGACCTCTTGTTGAATACTCCCGTACCGGCGACAAGCGGATTTACGACACAGTTCAGAAACGTCGGCGCCCTCGAGAACAAGGGATTTGAATTGGTGCTGAACTATGAACTCGTAAGGACGAACAAATTCTCCGCGACAATAGGTGCAAATTATGCCCGCAATAACAACAAAATCCTCCGACTGGATGGTCAGCAAGAACGGATCGATCCGGCCAGCTCGCGCTACGTCAACGTGGTTATGGTAGGTCAACCTATTGGAACGTTTTTCGGTCGCGAATATGCCGGCGTTAATCCCGCAAATGGCGATGCACTTTGGTTCTTGAATCGCGAACCTTCATCTGACGAAATTGCCGATGAAGATGCGTTCCTGATCTCCACCCTGTTCGGTGATCGATACGTTACAAACAATTTTAACCTCGCCAACAGTGTGGTTCTTGGAAATCCAACACCAACTGACATCTATGGCCTTCATGGTAACTTGAGCTATGGCGGTCTGGATGTATCATTCCTGTTCCAGGGCGTAGGCGGAAATAAGGTGTTTGACGCAGCCGGAGGTTTCATGTCAGCCAACGGTCGATACGAAGACAACTCAACGGTGGATCAACTGCAGCGGTGGCGACAGCCTGGCGACATCACCATGGTACCGCAGGCAAGACTCTACGCCAACAACGGGGCGCAGTCCTCCAGCAGATATCTTTATGATGGAGCCTACCTCAGGTTAAAGTCTGTGACCGTTGGGTACACGCTACCCCCTCAGTTTACCAGCAAGGTGAATCTCACGAGTGTGCGATTCTACGTCACCGGGCAAAATCTGCTGACGATTACGGATTATCCAGGGTGGGATCCAGAAGTGAACACCGACTTCCTGGCCAGCAACATTTTTCTCTCGAACGATTTCTACGCAGCTCCTCAGCCGAAGAATCTGATTGTAGGAATTAAGGTGGGTTTTTAACATCAAACTGATTGAAACCATGAAGAATCTTTCAATTAAAATATTCCTGATTGCGGTGACCTTGAGTTTTGTTACCGCATGCAGTGACGAACTGGACTTACAGGATCCAACAGCAATCAGCGACGAACTCGCGTTGCTTAACGACAAGAACGTCAAGCTCACCCTGGTCGGCGCTTACAACAGCCTCGCGGGTGTCGGTATGTTCGGAGGCTACATCATGCGAAACAGCGAGTTGATGGCCGCCAACGGCGAAATTGTATTTTCAGGAACATTCAATGATCCGGCGGATATGTGGCGCAAGACCATTACTACAACCAACGGTGAAGTTTCCAATAACTGGATCACGGCTTACGATGCAATCAACGTTGCAAACAATGTTCTGAGTGCACTGGACGTTGTGGACCCTGATGATGTCAATCAGGTAGAAGGCGAGGCGCTCTTTATCCGCGGAATCTCTTATTTCGAACTCGTCAAGTTTTTTGGTTTGCCGTATAGCGCCGGCAATACCACTTCGAACCTCGGCGTCCCATTGGTTACTACGCCAACACGCGGAATTGATGAAAGCAATTATGTAGCGCGTGCTACAGTTCAACAAGTATACGATCAGGTACTCAACGACCTGCAGACTGCCGAGACAAAGCTGGCCGCAGGTCCAAACCCAGGTCGTGCTTCGAAAGAAGCCGCTGCAGCTGTGCTTTCCCGCGTATACCTTCAAATGGGAATGTACGCGGAGGCTCGTGACGCCGCTGACCGAGTCATCCAATATGCTGAGGAGGGAAACTACGGCCTTAACGTGGACTACGCTGATTGCTTCAACGGCGGAACCACCGAGGAGGATATTTTTGATATTCCGGTATCAACCCAGGACGGAACTAACGGAATGCAAACTTTCTATGGGTCCACTGCGTTTGCCGGCGCGCGTGGAGACATCGAAGTTCAACCCGCACACCTGGCGCTCTATGAAGCAGGGGACAGCAGGCTTGATTTGCATTATGCTGATCCTGTGACCGGCGAAACACGGACCGGAAAATGGGTCGACCAGTACGGCAACGTAAAAGTCATTCGTTTGGCCGAGATGTATCTCACCCGGGCAGAGGGAAACATCCGACTTGGAACGACAGTCGGCGCGTCGCCCCTCGACGACGTTAATCTCATCCGCAATCGTGCCGGCCTGGCAGACCTGGGAGCGGTGACACTCGCCGACGTCCTTCGTGAAAGGATGCTTGAGCTTGCTCATGAGGGTCAAAAGCTGCATGATATCAAGCGTACTATGGGGTCTGTGGTTGAAGGGGCAACAACGTACACCTACGACGACGACCGTCTGGTGTTCCCTATTCCGCAGCGTGAAATGAACGTAAACACGAATCTCGTCCAGAATCAAGGCTATAATTGATACCCAACTGAACGATGTCGAAAGCCACCCAGCAAGGGTGGCTTTCTTTTTGTATCAACCAGTCACATATGTCCGCTTCCCCTTTACATGAAGTGGTTTAATTATTTAAATTGTCTTTCCATAACGTATTGATGAAATGAATTATTGGCTACTCAAGACAGAACCGGATACCTACTCCTGGGATGACCTGGTGAAGGAAAAGAAATGCACCTGGGATGGCGTACGCAATTTTAAGGCGAGGAGTTATCTGAAGGCGATGAAAAAAGGCGATACAGCATTTATCTACCATACCGGTGACGAGAAATCCATTATCGGTGTCGCGACCGTCACCAGCGATGGCTATCCGGACCCCAAAGACAAAGATTGGGTCGTGGTCGACCTTTCGCCTAAAAAGAAGCTCAAAAAACCCGTTTCCTTGTCACAAATCAAGGCAGATAAGCGTTTAGTGGGTATGGTGCTGGTTCGGGCTGCGCGTTTATCGGTTCAGCCAGTTAAGCAGGAAGAATTCGATTATATCATCAAGCTCAGTGAAGAAGAATAAATGAGCCGTACAAAGCAGCGTTTCATGTCGTCTTATTTCCGCTATGCGGCTATCATCGTTCTGGTCGTGCTGGTCGGCTTCGACGCGACATCACAGGTGAAGCAAACTCATCGGTACGAAGTGAAGAGAAGGAACATGGATGATCCATACTCGATCATTCCATTGAGAGAGGAGGGATTGCTGCTTTTGAAGGAGAAAAACAAATACGAAGGTTCGCTCAAGTACTGGGACCTCACCCTGCTTGATACGGCTTTAAAGGAGGTCACCGTTTCCGATATATTGGTCAATTACCGCTATCCTTTCATCGGGTATGAGCACGCACCAGGTAACCTTTTCCTTCTATTTCGCACCGGGGATTCACCGAGAAATAGTTTCTTTCTAATACACCTCACTTTACCAGACCTCAGGGAAATTTCTCGCAATGAAATCGATCACGAACTCGAATTCAAACTTACCCACTTTAGCCGGGTTGGTGGCAACCTGGTCTTTGGCGGTTACGTAAGCAACGAGCCTGCAGTTTTCCTTTTTGATAAGCGTAATGGTCAGATCAAAGTGCTGCCGGGATTCTTTCAAAAAGATAATGAACTTGTAGACTTGCGGGTAAACCACAACGAAACCTTCAACACCGTTCTGGTCGATCGTAGTCTTCGAAATGATAGAAAACTCGTATTCAGGACGTTTGACCAGTCTGGAACGATGCTGATGGAAGACGTTGTCAGCATCGATGAAGGAAAAACCTTGCAATCTAGCATCACCTCCCGGCTCGAGCGTGAGGACCTCCTTCTGGCAGGCACCTGGGGTGACAAGCAAGGCAAACAATCCTATGGATTCTTTGCCTTGCCGGTTGATCCGTTTGCCGAACAAGAGGTCACTTACTTCGCTTTTGGAGAACTCGACCATTTTACAAACTATCTCAATCCAAAGCGTGCGGCGCGAATTAAGGAAGCTACTCGTCGTGATCTTGATCAGGGTCGGAGACCAGCATTTACTGCGTACGTCATGCCTTACCGGATCACCGAACACCCGAAAGGATACCTGATGCTGGCGGAGGTCTACGATCCGGTCCAGAAGTCTAACCCATACTACAATTCACCATTCAGCAACCCATATTACGGAAGTCCCTATTACCACTACAACCCGTTTTGGCCGGCGTACTATTACCCAGGAATGCGAATGTATAGGCCGTTTTCACACGATCAGACACAGCGGGGCATCTCTGAGGTAAAAACAGAAGCAAGTGTACTCGTCGCATTCGACCCGAATGGAAATCGCTTGTGGGATCTGAGTATCTCCCTGGACGATATCGAGAAATCGGCGCTTGAACAGATCACAGACTATTATTTTTCAGGAACCCATGCTTACATCCTGTATAAGAAGGAATCCGAACTTGTTGGAACCATCATAAATATCGAAGACGGCTCGTCCGAGGAAGTAAAGCAGAGGATCAAAACGCTTGAAGATTTGGACGAAATACGGTCGGACAAGGACCAGGATGACGGGTTACGCCATTGGATCGACAACACGTTCTACCTATGGGGTTATCAAACCATACGTAACATCCATAATAAAGATGACCGCGTTCGCAACGTCTTTTACGTCAACAAAGTGGTGGTGGAATAGTGCTAAATCCATCGTCACGTTATTGCTTGCC
>CAZIAG010000005.1:0-19221 GCA_964537375.1 uncultured Roseivirgaceae bacterium | reverse complement strand
GTAGCAGTGTTGCCGGCGCAATCGCAGGTGTTGCAAACGGGTCGTTACGAATTACCCCTCCTTCCACAGGAACGTCATATTGAAACAATCACGGCTGGCAAAAACGGCGTTTTTCTGTACCGTACGTATTTTGGACAAAAGGACGACGTTCTTCAATTGATAAAGATCGACACCGCATTCTCGGAGGAATGGAGTGGCTATCTGCATATCGAAAAAGGATACATCATTATGGGCCGTCAAAGCTTTGACGGCAAGTTATACCTCCTCCTTCGTTATCACACTTACGCAAAAAATGACTTGATCCTGCTGGCAATCGACGAGCGCAATGGAAGCTATGTCCGCTACCATGTACCATGCTTTATCCCATTATTGCCTTCGCAGTTCAACATCACAAACAACGGCGCACTTATTGGCGGGTATTATAATCGCGTACCGGTAGTCCTTTTCTTCACATTCGATACCCGAACTACAAAGGTGCTCCCCGGTCTTTTTAACGAAGCAGGAGAACTGGCACAGGTAAAAACCTATAACGACGGTACATTCGATGTGTTGATCAGTTCCAAGAACTTCAGCCGTCAACGGACAATGTGGATCAAGAATTACGATGCAGACGGCAACCTCCTGAGAAATTTGCCACTCGATCCCTGCGATAAGCACTTTATATTCGGACGCGCAGTCAGAGGAGTCGAAAACACTCAGATCGTCGCCGGTGTTTTCGGAACCGTCAACGCCGAGTACTCCAAAGGTTTGTTCATCACTGCGCTCAACCCAGACGGCGAATCCGTAACCCGGCTTTATCACTTTTCAGAACTCGAGAACTTCTTTGCCTATATGAAACCTCGACGGGAGGAACGCATCAAGTCCCGCATCGAACGAAAACTGGCTCGTGGCAAACATGCGCGATTCAGCTACCGCTTCCTCGTCCACGAATTGATCCCTTATCAGGGCAACTATATCCTACTCGGCGAGGCTTTTGTCCCTCAGTACAGGTATCCCAGGGCAGCGAACTACGGTAGCACACCCGCTCGCATATTTGACGGATATTTATACACACACGCCGTTGTCATGTGCTTCGACAAAACCGGCAATCTACTTTGGGATAATAGTTTTGAAATCAACGATATAAAGACCTTTACGCTTGACCAATTTGTTAAGATCGAGCCGTTTGATGACAAGATTGCCCTAATCTATATGTACGACAATACCATTCGAACAAAGGTGATCCAGAGTGACAAAGTTGTTGAGGGTAAGACAATTGATCCCATACAGATTTTCAGCGACACCGAGGTGGTAAAAAGGGATCTTTCCGACCACGGACGCCTGGAATACTGGTACGGCGACAGTCTTCTTGCCTGCGGAATTCAGGAGATTGCCGGAAAACCCGGCGTTGGAGCCAGTCGTCGCACCGTGTTTTACATCAACAAAATCCGATTTGCCGACCATTCGGAAGACTGATGCGTTGGTCAACCGCGTGCAATTATCTATATTTGCATCCGGCGATATGCAGAAAAAACTCATTCTGGATTCCGACCTTCTGGAGATCACCGTTAGCCGCCTTTGTCAGGAGTTGATTGAGAACCATCGGGATTTCGCCGACACCGTCATCATCGGTTTGCAGCCACGCGGCATTTATCTCGCTGAACATATCCATCGAACCCTTTCGCGAACTTTAAAGACCTCAATCCCCCTGGGATACCTGGACGTCACATTCCATCGGGATGACTTTCGGCGCCGGGAAAGCCCCGCTATCCCCAGCGAAAACAGGATCGACTTCATCATAGAGGGGAAAAATGTGGTCTTGGTTGACGATGTATTGTTCACGGGTCGAACCGTCCGGGCAGCTCTCGATGCGATGATCGCTTTTGGCCGGCCGGCCCGAGTCGAATTGCTTGTCCTTATCGATCGAAAATACAATCGCGAGTTGCCCGTTTCGGCCAACTATGTCGGACGGACTGTGAACACGATGGCGTCGCAACGCGTGCTGGTCGAGCTGGAAGCGCAGGGACACAGGCATAATAAGATCTGGTTGATTAACCGCGAGTGAACAGGTTGCAGGGGAGGAGCAGTAACGTCGACCGGACAAAGCTTCCGATAGTCAACGAACTGCCAACAGATGATAACGGATGAACAACAGGAATGATTATGAAATAAATATGAGAAAAACCTACCTGACTGGCTCCCTGAATATTTTGCATTCAATGAAATCAGAGGCAATCGAGTGTCGGCCCTCGACAGTGAAATGCAGCCCATGGACGTTGAAAGCGGACTTTTAAAGCGAAGGAATGACCACGGTAACCTCCAGACTCAGCACTCGCCACCTCCTCGGTATAAAAGACATCAGCAGGGAAGACATAGAACTCATTTTCGAGACGGCCGATACGTTTAAAGAGGTGCTGAACCGACCAATAAAGAAGGTCCCTTCCCTGCGCGATATCACGATCGCGAATGTATTTTTTGAAAATTCCACACGCACGCGATTGTCATTCGAACTGGCTGAAAAACGGCTCTCTGCCGATGTCGTCAACTTTTCCTCCTCGAACAGCTCCGTCAAGAAAGGCGAGACATTGCTCGACACGGTCAACAATATCCTGGCCATGAAGGTGGATATGGTGGTTATGCGCCACTCAAGTCCCGGCGCACCTCATTATCTCTCGAAAAAAATAAAAGCAAACATCGTAAACGCCGGTGACGGAACACATGAACATCCAACGCAGGCGTTGCTCGATACATTTTCCATACGCGAGAAACTCGGTACGGTTTCAGGTAAGAAAGTAGCAATAATCGGCGATATCCTTCACTCGCGGGTAGCGCTCTCGAACATTTTCGCCCTTCAAAAACTCGGCGCAAAAGTAATGGTTTGCGGGCCGCCGACACTGCTGCCAAAATTCATAGGACAACTCGGCGTACAGGTGGAGTTGGACGTCATGAAAGCACTCCAATGGTGTGATGTAGCCAATGTATTGAGAATTCAACTTGAACGTCAACAGATAAAGTATTTTCCTTCCCTTCGGGAATACTCACTCTACTACGGCATCACCAAGGAAATGCTGGATAATCTCAAAAAGGAAATTGTCATCATGCATCCAGGGCCCATCAACCGCGGCGTAGAGATCAGCAGCGATGCCGCCGACTCCGATCACTCCATTATCCTCGACCAGGTAGAGAACGGAGTGGCGATCAGGATGGCGGTCTTGTATTTGCTGGCCGGGGCAACAGCGTAACATTCATCACCTCGTCCAGGCAGCTTATGCTGTCTCAACAATCCCTTCCTTTTTTCGCTTCATGCCCGACAATATTCTCCTATTTCCGCTGGCACCGTAAGTTTATTCCGCCTTACCGTTGATCATCGCGTACTCAACGCATGCAAACCGCCGGCGGCCTATTTCTTACACACGTTTTTGTTAATTTTGTCGCAAGACATAAAGAAATGATTCGCAATTCAATCATCGAGACGATCGGCAATACGCCGATGATCCGCCTCAACCGCATTTTTCGGGGAATTCCGGGAACCGTCGTAGCCAAGGTGGAATATTTCAACCCGGGCAATTCCATGAAAGACCGAATGGCGTTGAAGATGATTGAAGATGCCGAAAAAGAGGGCAAACTCAAGCCGGGCGGAACCATCATCGAAAGTACCAGCGGAAACACGGGGATGGGGCTTGCCCTGACCGCAATCGCCAAAGGATACAAGTGCATTTTTACGATGGCCGACAAGCAGTCGCAGGAGAAGATCAACATCCTGAAGGCAGTGGGTGCTGAAGTGGTTGTATGTCCGACGAATGTTGCTCCCGAATATCCTCGTTCCTATTACTCCGTAGCGCGAAAGCTCAACCAGGAGATTCCCAACTCGATCTACCCCAACCAATACGACAACCTATCCAACGCGAAAGCGCATTACGAGACAACCGGGCCTGAGGTTTGGAAGCAGACGGAAGGAAAAATCACCCATTATGTCGCAACGGTTGGCACCGGCGGTTCCATGTGCGGCACCTCAAAATACCTCAAGGAACAGAATCCCAACGTGTTCAGCCTCGGTATTGACACTTATGGATCCGTTTTTAAGAAATACAAGGAAACCGGGATCTTCGATGAGAATGAAATCTATCCGTACCTGACCGAAGGCTTCGGTGAAGATATTCTCCCGAAGAATGTGGACTTCGACGTCATTGACAAGTTTATCAAGGTAACCGATAAAGATGGCGCCATTATGACCCGCAGGTTAGCCCGCGAAGAAGGTCTCTTTGTCGGGTGGTCGAGTGGATCGGCCGTTCACGGCGCACTGGAATACGCTAAAGAATATCTGAAGGAAAACGATCTGATGGTGATCATCCTTCCCGACCACGGCACACGTTACCTCGCCAAGGTATACAACGACCAGTGGATGAAGGATCACGGGTTCCTGGAGACGCGTAACTTCGGCACCGCCCGCGATATCGTGAATCAGCGAAACGGAAAAGATAGTTTGATCACTGTTGAAAAATCGGCGAGGGTGAGCGAAGCAATTCTGATGTTCAACAAGGAGGGTATCGACCAGATTCCCGTTACTGACGATGGAAACTTTGTCGGAAGTATTACCTCTTCTAGTATCCTCGAAAAAATCATGCAGGACCCGCAACTGCAGCACAAGGCCGTCGCCGATGTGATGGATCAGCCCATGTTGTTTGTCGCTCCCGACAGTACGCTGGATGTACTTTCATCACTCCTCAATAAGGAAAATAAGGCAGTACTGGTCCGGGATGACTCTAAGAAGGTTCACATCATCACTCAGCACGATGTCCTGAAAGCGATGACGACCTAGGGTCGCCCGTCGACGTGAACCAAGACGTCACAAACCGGTCACCTGCAGACTGGCGACCCGGTGACCCAAGAAAGTTCAATTCGAAGCCATCCTCTACATCGGGACACGCCTTGGGTCTTGGGATCTGCACCTTGGCCCTGGGCCTTGAGTCTTGATATTGGGCCTTGTCTACCTGTCTAACCCCTGTTTAGCCCCTTTTTCTCAGTTTGGGAGGACTCCCAAAATGGCCCAATTGTGGATTAACCTTGGGGACCTTGCGCCCGGAGTACGGGCCCTGGGCTTCGGAGTTGTGTAAGAAAACAATTTCAGGAACGCGATTTAGTCCAAAGCACAGCCTTTAGGCTTGCGCTAGGACGGTTAGTCTTCCAATATCTCAACTTCAACCCTCACATTTTCCTGTGCGCGGGAACTGTTCTTATCATGTATCGGTCTCTTCCCTCCCCACGACTTTATTTCAACACGACCCGGCTCAATGCCATTGGCGATCAAATACTCCATGATCGTGTTCGCGCGTTCCTGTGCTAATTTTTTGACAGAGCCGAATCCTTCCCGCGTACCGGCAATGGAGAAAAAGTCACCTTCCTCTGCCCTTGTAATAATCTTGCCATGCGCATTACCATTCGTATGACCATGGAGCCTGATCCGATACGCCGGATTCTCCTTCATCATCTCGAGCAGCGAGTTAATTTCATAACGTGACTCCGGGCGCATCACGCCGGCATCACGGTAAAAAAAGACATTGTACATCACGGCAATGTCACCGCGACGAAGTCGAATGAGTTCAAACGGAATTATGATGTTACCCGCTTCATCCGTCGTAAATTCGGTGGCTGTCGGGTCTTCGAAATTGAAATTACGTTGAAGCTTCCGGTAACCGAAACGCTCACAGGTAAAGATGTAAGATGTGTTTCGCCGCGAAGGTGGGTCAACATGGACAATCTCATTCGAGGTGTACGTCGCCACTTTCGCGGATCGACCAACGTCGATGAGGGAGATCTCCGCCTCCACGGAACTACCATCGACGCCACGAAAAACGTGAAAGATCACTTCTATGCCGGTGGATGAGTTGCCCGAGGGCTCATCCTGCGTTCCGCCCTCATTGTTCGCTAAAGACGATTCTCCCAGGTTTCCATCATGAGTTTGTTCTTCCACCTGCAAACTTGGACCCGCATCGGCATTTGATCCCCCCTGAATCGGCTGCTCCATCGCAGCAACTGTCGTAGCCGATTTATTGTCGACGATCGGAACGCTTCTTCCCAGGGGCCCCTGGTAGACCCATGCATCGTCAAATCGCGTCGTCGCCCTTACACGACGGGCTTCGCGAATCGCCTCCGCACGGTCGCTCGTCGTCATCGAAAAAACATAATACAATTGACGATCCAAATTGAAATCAAATTTGGGATTATAAACGGAAGCCCTGGCTTCATCTACAAAACGAACCGCGTTATCATAGACTGCAAATGCGCCGATAACGACGTAGTTGGGATAGTCCGCCTGGCTTGACTGTGCTGGTGCATGAAAAAAAGCAAGAATCAAGATACAGGTGCCTCCCAGTGCAAAAAATGTGGTAGGTTTCATCACACGGGTGTGGTTATCATTGTAAGATAGGAAAATATGTTATTTGAGCTACCGTTTGATGCTTGACATCACCTCAAATCTTCTTTCCAAGATCTCGCCATGCTGGTCAACAATTGTCAACAGGTGTTTTCCTTCGGTCGGTGCCAGGGCAAACTGGTGGATGTTGCGTGTCGCTCCCAGATATTGACCATCGAGGTGCCAGTAAACCTCAGTATTTGGACGCCGATGCGCAAGCTCGAATATGGAGCTCCCTGGTTCACCGTTCAGTTCCCGAGGGACGAATATCCTCGAGTTCTCGTGCGGATAAAGGAGATCCATTGCCGCGGTCGCGGTCGTCGGCTGGCAGTCCGATCGATAAGGAGGCAATGCTCTGTACGACAGGTTTCGAAACCTGTAGTAGTACTCCTGGATTGGCGGAAGCACAAACCAGGACACATGCTCCATCTCCGCGATGGAAGTGCATTCGCTGTGGACTCTGTATCGGTGATCCCGGGAAAGATGCACCATCTTATGGTAAGGACAGGCAGGTGATTCAAGACCAGCTAAACTAATGGCCACGGTATCACGCTGATCGCAGTACTGCGAAATCCGGTAGCCACTCTGACGGCAAACCGCCACTTCGACCATTTCACTTTCCGGGCGTCGAAACCATTCTCCGTCCGACGGCAGGGTAGAAAATATGTCGAACATAATCGGCGCAGCAGCCTCGGTTCCCGTGAGGCCTGCCCTTCCCTCGCCGTCTGCGTTACCTACCCACACACCAACCACGTATTGCGGCGTAACACCAACGGCCCAGGCATCGCGAAACCCATAGCTCGTCCCCGTTTTCCAGGCAACTACGCGACTACTGCTGAAATGCCGCCATCCTGTCTCTTCACCGGGTCGATAAAGTTCCTGCAAGGCATCGAAGGTCAGGTACAACGATGATGCACTCAACCATCCTGCCTCCGTCAGCGAAGAATTTTCCCTGGGCTCGACGCGAACATACTGTGGCGCGTGAAAATCGGCATTAGTATAACGGGCTTTTCCTGGCCGTTCAAAATAATTGTTCAGCACGCGGGCCATCGACGCATAGATACCGGCAACGTCCCAAAGTGTCCCTTCCGCCCCTCCGAGGATCAGCGATAAGCCGTAATGATCCGGACCATTGACGAGCGTTGTCATCCCGACATCCTTCAAGAGCTGATGAAATTTTTCATACCGATAGTCCCTTAGCATATGGACTGCAGGAACATTTAACGACCGGATAAGCGCCTGATCGGCCGGCACAGCGCCATCGTACTGACGGGAAAAATTTTTCGGCGAGAATCCTTCAAGGATCACGGGAACATCCGGAAGGAGCGACCCCGGGAGGAGTTGTCCTTCATCCATCATGGCGGCATATAGGATCGGTTTAAGGATGCTACCGGTGCTACGGGGCGCTGAAACCACGTCGACGGCTGGGTCGTGACCCGCGTCTGTGTCAACGTTGCCTACATACGCCAGTACATCACCGGTTTTGACCTCAACGATCAGCGCCGCCGCATTAAACACATGATTCGAACTCAATCGTTCGTGATGGCGCTGCAGAATCTCATTGGCGCGCAGTTGAAGAGAATAATCTATGGTCGAGATCACTTGCTTACCGGACCGCCCTTCCTTTCTCATTCGGTCGAGCAAATGTGGCGCAAGTACGGGCAGCGGTAGCGGCGATTCGGGAATAGGTTCCTCTTTCGCGAGGGTACAGGTAAATGAATCTATGGTTCCCTCGCTTTCAAGTTTGTCAAGCAACCGGTTCCTTTTCTCCAACAGAGCATCTCTGTTTTTTCCCGGATGGATCAGTGAAGGCGCATTTGGCAACACCGCCAACAACGCGGCCTCCCCCCACGACAAATGATGCGGATCTGTACCGAAATACCGCCAGCAGGCAGCATCCAGTCCGACAACATTTCCGCCGAACGGCGCATGTGCGGCATACAATGCGAGAATTTCTTTTTTGGTATAACGCAGTTCGAGCCTTGTGGCAAGAATAGCTTCGACAACCTTTTCAAAAATTGTCCGGCTCTTTCCTTTCCGTGAAAGCCGGATGACCTGCATAGAGATTGTGCTTCCGCCGCTAACCACCTTGCCAGCCTGAATATTTTGACGCAATGCGCGACCAAGAGCCAGGATATCCACTCCGGGATGACTCCAGAATCGCCTGTCCTCAAACGCTACAACAGCCCTTGCAAACTTCCCGGGAACACTATCACCTTGAGGAAATCGCCACTGTCCGTCGTGTGCAATAGAAGCATTCAATAGTTCACCGGAACGCGCCTTGAGCACGGCAGAATAGGGATCAGGGAATAATCTGTCGGGAAGACAGAAGTAGTACCACACCACGCCAATGATCGACGCGACCGCGAGATATCTGCGGTATTTCCAAAGTCTGCTGCGCATGCTCACTCAACTTCCGGTCGACCGCATTTCCGTATGATCGACGACTTCTGTGCCAAGATACGCCTTAAGTTCATTAAGGCGCTTCACTACCTTTTCTTTTCGCGAAGCGCGAAAGATATGAATCACTGTGTTGCCCGACAATCGCAGGTATCCGTCGTATTCAGTATCGTGAATCGTTGTAGAATTCCCACGCAGGTTATACGTCCTGCTCACGCGCATCGGTTTAATGAAAAGGTGTACGACCGACTCAAACTTTTTCGGCTGACCCACCTTCATTCCGAGCCATGACGTGTATTCACAATACGTCCTCGTAGTGAGGTCGATACTGAAACCATAATACGAGGAAAGCACCAATAGCGCACCAAGCATTAGAAATATGGCCAATACCGGATGGGGCGACGCCAGGGCAACAGATATTGGAACCATTGCTCCGGCGACGATCCTGAGCTGCAACGGAAAATACCACGCGTCGTTTATGTGCATCCCTACTGAATCGCCGGTTTAAACACCGTCACCACCTGGCCTTTCTTGCGGGCATAAATGGATTTGTCGTACATGGCCTCGCAAGTGACCGACGGCAGATAGTACGTCCCGGCAAAGCTCGCCGTGAGTTGTACCCGGAAGGTCTTTTTCGTGCTTGACGCCAGGTCGAAAAAGGTGTATACCCTATCGTCGCGAATATCCTGATACGTAGGAACATCACCACCCAACGTCGTTTCATCATCCGTGAGTCTGAGGTTGTTGATCTCCCATCCCGAAGGGAAAATCTGGTTCAGCACCATGTTTTTATATGAGCCTCGGTAACCCGGGTTAGACACCGTCACGGATGCCATAAATTGAGTACCCTGTTCAAGGTTCCCCGGATCGATCGGATTACCCCTCATATCGGTGTATGCAATACTGATGTTGAGGTTATTCGCATCCTCTGTTTCATCTCCCCTCGCCGGCGTTCCTTCCGACACCACACGCACGAATAATGTCCCGGACGTTTTGTTGCTAAAGCTGAGCGACGACGATTTGACACCATCGACAGGAAGATCCACCTGTGCCACGGGCAAGTCTGTCGAGGCGTCCACGTCCTTGCCATTGTATGCATACGCAAACTTCAAAGGTCCCGTCTGAGTATCCCCTGCATAGGCGGCAGCGGATTTCAAACACCACGCAATCGTCTGCGTGCTCATCCATTTCGAATTATCACTCAACGAAATCGAGATCTCCTTGAGCATATCAAAGGCTTTTGTGCGTTCGCCGATAAGCAACAACGTTTCCAGGATAATCGCCTTGTCGCGCAGATCGGACCCATACGAGTAGCCCAGTTCCTGATACGGTTTCACTTCGGAAGGCAGGTTTTGAACCAGTGTTTTCGCAGCTTCTTGTTGACCGGCCTTCGCGTAAGCAGCAGCCAGCATCCACGCAGCCGTGTGTGGCAGATTACCTTGTTCGCGAAGTTTATTCATGGCCGCCATTTCCGGATCGCCAGCTGCTGCAAGCGAATACAAGCGATACGCCTGGATCATTTCACTGCTATACGCCTCCAGGTTCCGTCTCCATGTTTGTGCCTTGCGTTTCTGATACTTCTTCCACTTCCTGATCATATCTCCTGGCACAAAATATCCGTTTGCTTCCGCCTCAACAAGGAAGTGTCCGGCATACGTTGTTCCCCAGCTATCTGAGTTCTCACCACCCGGCCAGTACGAAAATCCTCCGTCACTTTGCTGGAACGATTTCAATCTCTCGATTCCTGCCTGCACGTTCTTTTGAATCATCAACTTCTCTCCTTCGTTCAACTGTTTCACGCGATGTACATAAAGCTGCGGAAACACCGTCGACGTAGTCTGCTCGATACACCCGTAGGGATATCTCAGCAAGTACTTCATTCGCTGGCTAAGATTGATCGGTGGCAACGACGAAACTTCAAGTGTTGCGGAATTTGTACCTACCATGCCGACCGGGCTTACACTGGCTGTCCAGGTCTGCCCGGCCTCGACGACCTTTTCCACCACGCGCGTAGAGGGCGGGTTCGGATTCCGAATATCGATTTCTATGACATCTTCCGCTGTATAACTTCCAGACCTTGCCGTCACCTCGACCTTGCCGACACCCAGCCTGGACTGAACCCCCAAATCAAAGTTTACTGTCAGGTCCGATCCCGACATCGTTACAGACTTTGATGTTTCCTGAGCAGTCAGCGGACCCGATGTTTTGATAGACACGGTAACATTGGAAATCCCTTTTTCCATGGCGAACAAGGTCACCGGCAGCGTCACCTTCTCTTCAGGCCCGAGCACTCTGGGCAACGTAGCAAGAACCATCAACGGTTTTCTCACCGGCGTTGCTTTGTCCACTCTACCATAGGCACCCTCGTACCCCGCCACAACCATTGTTTTTACAGAGCCTATGTATTGCGGCATAATAAATCGATGGGTATTGCTCCCACCGTTAAGCGTAAAAGGACCGAAGAATTTCACGACTGGTTTGAAGCGATTTGCTTTGGCATCGTCCTCACGTCCTCCGCCTTCGTCACCACCACCAACGGCCAGTAATCGCTCCAGTCGACCGCCAAATGTACCCATCACATGATCATAAAGATCCCAGGTTTTCACACCGAGCGCTTCGCGTGCGTAGAACCGCTTCCAGGGATCAGGCGTTTGATAACGCGTGAGGTCAAGCAATCCTTCATCCACAACGGCAACGGTATAGGTCATTTTCCGGTTTGTTTTTTCAGAAACACGGATGGTCACTTCCTGTCCGGGCTCCAGTACGTCGGGCATTTCGATCACTGGAGAAAGCCGGCTCATCGGATCCTCTACCTGGATTGGAATCACACCATATTGCCTGATGGGAAGGTCGTTTAAGGTCTGCGCATGAGGCTGCAATGACGTTATGTTGATAAAGGCATTGGGCGTCATCTCCGCCGTGACATCGAACGTAAATGGCGTATCACCTTTCTGCGTCTCAACCCAATAGCTATTGACTACACGGCTTCCGTTCTCAATGCTGACCAGGGCACGCCCCTGCCCACTGCCCGGTATCGTCACCGTTGCCTTTTCCCCCACGCGATACGCAGCCTTGTCCGTGCTGAACGACAACATGGTTGCACCCATCGATCCTCCACGAGATCGGCCTGCCCATCCCGGCCAGTCGATATATACAACCTTCGCTGAGCTGTGACCCGAAACGGGATCGTACGCACGAACAAGGAACCGACCCCATTCGGGGTAATCGACCTTGAATTTCCACTCACCCTTGCCGTTCGTCGTTCGGACAGTACCGCTCTTGATGAGACGTGTACTTGAGCCTCCCAGATAAATAGCCCCTTCAGCCGTATTGTCCCACCACCATCGCCACTGAATCTTGTACAGCGAAATTTCGATGCGGTCACGCGATACGGGTGCGCCGTCCGGATCGACGGTGACAATGTCCACCGTGTGCGTTGTGTCAGTTTGCAGCATACCGCGGGCTTTGTCACCCGGAGGAAGGCGTATACCTGTAAAAGATCTGTACGGATAGAACGGAATGGAGAACCTGTCAACTGAAAAGTTACCTCCCTCCTCATAGGCCCTTCCACGGAAGACAGCGTTCAATACGCCGGGTGCATCATCACCGATCGAAATTGTCGCGTTTACTTTTGCCTTGCCTTCAGCGTCGGTATACCCGTCAAACACGGTTTGGGTTTCGCTGTAGAAGTCTCTCGTCGGATCTTCAAACACAAAGTCGGGATACTTATCGAACTTCGTGGAAGCCGGGGTCAAGGTCATGTCAAATTCAGCGCGGAGGTTCTTACCCGGCGCACCATGCAACCAGTTTACCTGCAGGTCACCTGAGATGCGCTGGTCGCCTGCTTTGATCTTGTCGACGCCGAAGTCAAGGTTTATTTTCAATCGGTTCGGTTTGACCATTTCGATCTTCACGGGCTGCGTAAACTCTGTTCCTCCCACTTTCACGCGCGCCAGCCAGTTTCCTGTAGGCGCATCGTATGCCGTCGCAGTTCCGAAATAATAGTAACCATTTTCACCCCCAGACCTTACTATTCGGCTCGTCACCTGGCCCTGCGGATTCTGCAGTTCGAAAACCACCGGGTGATTGGCCGGCAACAGTTTCATCTTGTCTTCCAGTATAAAAGTCATATGCAGCGAATCGCCGGGACGCCACACGCCGCGCTCACCGTACAAGAAGCCTTTCAGACCGCGGTTGATCAGTTCTCCGCCAACATCGAAATTACTTGTGGAGAGCGCCTCACCGTCGACTAGTTTCAGGTATCCGCGTTGTGCACCGTGCCGCGCCATCACAACAAATGGCCTCACCGTTTCCGGAATGTCGACTCGACCATTGTTGTCAGTAGTGGCCGTGCCGATCACCTGTTGTTGAAAGTCATAAAGATCGACAGTGACACCGTTCAAAGGTGCGGTCGATTTCAAATCATTGACGAAAACTACGGTCTTGCCGTCACCTCCTCGCTTTGCGATCAAGCCGAGATCAGATGCCAGTATATTGCGTTTGATCGCCTTGTCGCCCGTGTAGTACGATGGATGACAAGGATTGTTTCGCTGTAACCAATCGTATCCCTCGCCATAGTAATAGTCGTCGTACGAATCCCAATAGCTGTATTCTTCATCGTCAGGTGTAGACCAATCCTCCAGCTCAAAGGTTTGTTGATCGTCATTTACACCGGGTACGCCATCGCAACCATAAGCGATATACTGGTGACGGAAGTTGATCTTCACCTGGTAGATGGCACCCGGCTCGGCATTGATGAGAGTAGCCAGGTCGAGCGTGAATCGGTTCCATTTCCCAAGATCAGTAACGCCAGCGTTTTCCAGGGAAATCCGCTTTTTCAAAACGGGCTTGCCGACACGACGAAGCTGGCTGTTTCCGGTAATATTGTTGACCTGGAGAAACTGAATCACATTGTTCTCGAAGATCTTGATTACCTCTACATCAACATACTTGAGGTTAACCGCTTCAAACGGCAGGACGAGTCCGTCGGAGCTTGGAAGGATAGTCCCCTTGCCGGTGAATCGCACGGCCGGGTTAAGTAGTTCAAAAACGAGGTCATGTCGTGATCCCTCCTTCAGCCGATAATCCAGGATATTCTTTATCCCCGACTCGATGGTCAGTTGCTTGGATCCCGTTTGCCTTACCGGAGGATAGACGCGGATCTCGTTATCCCTGATTTCGAAATCGAGATTGCTGATCCCTTCAATGCTGATCAAGCCGGCCAGATTTTGTCTCGGGTTGAGCGGATCCGAGAATTGGATCACTACGTGTTGCGTGGCGCTCTGCTCGACACTCACCCTCGTAACCTTGAAATCACCGAGCGCCGGGATCTCGATCTGTCGAGAATCGGTATGTTGTAAGTTCAGCGGATTTCCATCTACATTAATGTCTACGGTCGATGCCTTGTCTGAGCGCACGACTTCCTCTACGGTAAACATATGCTGCCTCCCTTCGGAAGTGTGGCTCCAGCTGACCTTCAGGCCTTTTCCGTCCTGAACGGCAGAAATCATCTTTTCGACGGCATCGCTTTCGGCGAAATCCGATGTATGAAGAATGCCCTCGATGCGCTGGCGTTTGAGATCCGTGGGCGTGTAAGGCTTAACGTTTTCTACCGTGATCTCATAATGAAGCGGAATAACCTGGAAGCTGTATTCAAAGGTCTCAAGCGCCGAGGGAATGTCATCAAAAAGTTTTGAAAGAAAGAATTTGACCTCGTACACTTGCCCGGAGGTAAGGCGGCTGTCCGGTTTGAACTCGACAGTCCGGTTGTCCAGCCAGACTACCTTTCCACGAACGGAAGGCGAAAGTTCAAAAAGTTTCACTGAACTCTCTACGCCAACGAGAGATGAATCGACGGCATCCGAGGCGAGCAATATCCGGATTGTAGAACCCGAGTTGATCACTCCGGCGGTGTAGGAGCTAATGTACTCACCAAAAGCGGGGTTTACGCCGGAACCTACGGGCTTGGTCCCTTTGGAAATGTTAAACAAGAGGATGCCGCCAACAACGACGACGAGAACAACGCCTCCGAGGGCTAATTTTTTTAAAGAAAGGGATTTCATAATGATATGGGGGATAATACCCCTAATATGACTGATTTTGGTATAGTTTTTCCCATTTTTGGGGAAAATTTCGCTGTAGTCAGAAGGCAAAACTTTACAAAAAATGAGCGACCTCTTAGATCAGGAATATTTCAACAACTCGGTTCGGGAGTATCTCATTGTGGCAGGCGTGATTCTGGGCAGCATCCTGGTGCTAAGCCTCATAAAACGTATTGCGATTTCACGCCTCAAAACGGCGGCTAAAAAGACAGAAGGCACCACGGGTGATTTTGTAGTCAACAGCCTGGATCGTTTTGGATTGCCGATAGCATTGTTCCTGGTGATCTATTACAGCCTTACGTTCCTCACGTTGAGCGCCGAGATTCGCGACATCATCGACGTAGCTGTGACGGTGGTAATCACCTATTACATTCTAAGGCTTATCTCCTCCATCATCATGCAGTTGCTCAAGGGCCGGATAATGCGTGAAGAGCAAGGCGAACAGCGCATCAAACAACTCGGCGGTCTGATGCTGGTGATCAACATCTTCATCTGGGTGGTCGGAATCATTTTTCTACTCGAAAACCTCGGACAGGATGTCAGCGCGATCATTGCCGGACTCGGAATAGGCGGTATCGCCATCGCTTTAGCCGCACAGAACATCCTGGGAGACCTGTTCAACTACTTCGTCATTTACTTCGACAAGCCCTTTGAAGTAGGCGACTTCATCATTTTCGATGATAAGCTGGGTTCGGTGGAATATCTCGGGATTAAGACCACGCGTATTCGTTGCCTTTCCGGCGAACAACTTATCGTAGCAAACTCGGACCTCACATCCGCCCGCGTCCACAATTACAAACGGATGTACCAACGCAGAGTCGTGTTTACACTGAACGTCGACTACCGAACGCCCCTCGAGAAGATCAAGCTCGCACCACAACTGATCAGGGCCATCATCGAAAAACAGCCGAACGCCCGCTTCGACCGATCGCATTTTTTTACCTATGGCGACTGGAGCCTGAAATTCGAGACGGTTTATTACGTGTTGAGTCCCGACTACAACGTCTACGCCGATACTCAACAGGCTATCAACATCGCGATCCACGAGGAGTTTAGCAAGCACGGTATCTATTTCGTCACCGGATTCCACTTACAACTTGCCCCGCAACCGGATGGAAAGACAAACGAGCTGAAGATAGATCCCCCTGAACCGGAGGCGTAATGAAACCTGATGATCGGTGCTACTCAGCCAAACAGGCCTCGATAAGGCGGTTGCTGCCTTTTCGGATTGCTTTATACCGGGCCGTACCGACACTGCTTGTGTTAACATGCCTCTCACCACCGCGATCATCACGGATGATCAGCGCGGAAATTCGCGTCTTTGCCGTCAAACCATACGAGACTTTTCCTGTCGAAAGATCGACGAGCTGCAGCAACACCTCGCACTCGTTGCCGGACTCACTCCAGGTAGGCCTGTACACACCGATGTGATTCTCCATTTGACGTTCAAAGCCAGTAAAATATGCATAGCTGGGCGCTGATAGCAAAGATAACTCCCGGATGAGCAACAAATGGGTATAGCCCGCTTTCCGCATTTTCTGAAAATAGATTGTGTCAAGCGGATTCGCGACCCCGGCCGTGGCCAACGTCCATTCTTCCGCAGGGTAAAATCGAAGATCAATTCGTCCTCTCGCAAACTTCTCCGAAAGCGTCTCAAGGTAGCGCTCTTCCGATCCATCCGGTAGCCATGGCATCAATACCTTGCTTCCAGGCATGAGGGGCGTCTGACAACTCACTGTTTCACGGTAACGCGTCGTCACGCAGGCCGTAAACAGCACAAAAATTAAGCAGATATTAAATAGAGGTGCTATCCGCATGCTCACCGCAAAGGCCGCAACTTTCAGACCAAAAAAAGACGATTACAACCGCAAATTCATACGGGAATGACCAGGGCCGCAACGTTGTTTCCCATAAATCTGGCGCCCTTTTTGTGAAATTGAATAGAGAAACGAGTCTGATATTCGTTAAACTAATAGCAAATTAGCACAACAAGGAAATGCGTATCTTGTTTATCGTCCTACTCCTGATGCCCTCTTTGCAACAAACTTCCTTTAAGGAGGCACAACTTAAAAACACGCGGGTTAAGGTGGCCTATGACGAAAAGGAAAACACCGTCAAGCAATACTTTCAGGAGAAAGGATTGTCATACGCAGGCTTTAATCTTTTTATCCGAGCATTCAAAGAAGAGCAGAAACTGGAAGTGTGGATCAAAGCGACGAACAAAAGTACCTTTACCCTATTAACGACCTACGGCTTTTGCACTACTTCCGGCCGGCTTGGTCCAAAGCGGAAGGAAGGTGACCTCCAAATACCGGAAGGAATCTATCACATCAACCATTTCAACCCTGTTAGTAATTTCTACCTTTCACTCGGCGTGAGCTATCCCAACGCCTCTGACCGGATACTCAGTGACCGCGCGGCCCCCGGTGGCGCTATCTATGTACACGGCAACTGTGTGACTCTCGGATGCATCCCGATCACCGACGACAAAATAAAGGAGTTGTACGTTATGGCGGTGGAAGCGAAGAACAACGGTCAACAAAAAATTCCGATACACATATACCCGAGGCGACTCAACGATGATGGCATGCGCAATTTGCGCAGCGCGTACGCAACCCAACCCAATCTCATTGCCTTCTGGGAAAATCTCAAGCCGATCTACGATGACTTCGAGAAAACAAAATCGCTGCGAACCGTTCGGGTGAACAGCAAAGGTGAATACTACTTTCAAGGGTTTGAATCCGCGCGTTCACGTTTTCATGATTGAAGGCTTTGCGTCTCCCGAAGAGAAATAGCAGACCCGTCGTAACGCGAATCTTCCCGGAAGGAACACAGTCCGGCAAGTGGTGACCGAAGCCCCCTCCCTTGTAAGCGTCAGACTCTCTCCTCCACCTTGTTCATCACCCGAGTCTGTACCTGGATAGACTCCTGGTGGATCAACTTCAACAAATCGTTGGTGAACGTCTCACTCAATCCCATGGCCTTCCCCAACGAGAGGCGCGTTTGAATGATCTCCTCCCAACGTCGAACCTGTAGGATGGTTACGTTATTCTCTTTCTTGTATTGTCCGATCTTTTCAGAGATCTTCATTCGCGCAGCCAGCTTTTGCATGATCTCGTCGTCGAGTTGGTCGATCTGTTCGCGAAGAACACTCAATGTATCCTTGAATGACTTGTTTTCGGAAGATTCTTCCCTGACGACAAGTCCATCAACAATCTTCGCCAACGAAGCGGGCGTCACTTGTTGCTTAGCATCGCTCCACGCCGCATCGGGGTTAATGTGCGCTTCGATCATCAATCCATCCATGTCGAGGTCGA
This sequence comes from uncultured Roseivirgaceae bacterium, assembly GCA_964537375.1. GTDB lineage: Bacteria > Bacteroidota > Bacteroidia > Cytophagales > Cyclobacteriaceae > Chryseosolibacter. Next base: position 1,012 of record CAZIAG010000005.1, on the reverse strand, counting down.
GCGCTTTCTGCGAGATCAGCGCGATCAGGTCACGGGTTCCGGAAATGTGACTTGGATCGCAAAGAATGTTCAGGTCAGGAATCCGTGTCTTTAACTCGATTGCCATATCCCACATCGGCGCATTCCGGAACGGCCCCTTCTCAAACGACGAAAAGCCACGGTGAATGGCAGCGAGCTTAACGATTCCGGCCTTGTTCAATCGCTCAAGGGCGCCGATCCACAATTCCAAATCCGGATTGACCGGGTTCTTCACCATCACCGGAATATCCACCCCTTTCAATGCATCCGCGATTTCCTGAACAGAAAAAGGATTTACTGTTGTACGCGCACCTACCCAAAGAATATCTACACCTTCTTTCAAACAGGCTTCAACATGTGAAGCATTCGCAACCTCGGTAGTCACGGGTAATCCCGTGTCTTTCTTCGTCTGGATCAACCACTTAAATCCCTCAGCACCTGCACCCTCATACTGCCCGGGACGGGTCCTCGGTTTCCATATACCAGCGCGTATTGCGTGCACCTTGCCCGTGGCAGCAATCTGACGAGCGGTCATTACCATCTGTTCTTCAGTTTCCGCGCTGCAAGGCCCACTGATAATCACCGGCTTGCCCGAGGTGGGAAGCCAGGAGGAAACCGGTTGAAGTTGCAATGTCTTCTTCATGACTAAATTGTTATGGAGTTTTCCGTTGTATTTTCTTTTGCGTTAGGTTGTTGATTCAATTCGATTCCGTCGAGCACACCGCGGATTCGGTTCGCCTCGGTCATAATGCGGTGCAATTCCTTGACATCCTTCTTCATAAGGTAATACTGAAATCGTTGCAAGTGCATGATATATTCCAGCAACGCCTGACTCAAGTATTCGGCATTCTGCTCGAAGATCGGCGCCCACATGTCCGGCGAGCTCTTGGCAAGACGCACTGTCGACGCAAAGCCACTGCCGGCGAGATTAAATATGTTCTTGGCATCGTGCTCGATGTCGTCAAAAGTTATCGCCTGATCTTTAGGCACATTT
>CAZIAG010000004.1:0-24530 GCA_964537375.1 uncultured Roseivirgaceae bacterium | reverse complement strand
CCGCATGGAACCGGAGCGGCACTGGGCATGAAGTGGGCTCTCGAAGATGCCAATCTGGAGTTACGGCATGTTGACTACCTTAATCCGCACGCTACCTCAACTCCGCTTGGAGACGTGAGTGAGATGAAGGCGGTAGTCAGCGTTTTCGGCGAAAAACCTGATCATCTTCATATCAGTGCAACGAAGTCTGCCACGGGCCATATGCTCGGCGCGGCTGGTGCCGCCGAAGCTATTATCTGCATCAAGGCGATAGAGGAGGGAGTGATTCCGCCCACGATCAACACCACGACTATCGACCCGGAAATGCCGGGTGGGCTGAACGTTGTGCTGGGGAAGAAACTCGTCAAGGAAGTGAACGTGGCATTAAGCAATACGTTTGGCTTTGGGGGGCACAATGCCTCGGCGGTCTTTAGGAAGGTGAGGGGTTAGGTCCCGGGGGTACAGTTCCCGGTGTTGGGGATTACAGACATGGTTCCGGGATGCGTGTTCATGTTTCGGGTTGTATTGTTGCAGGTTTTTGTGTACCCGGGTGTGGATTCAAGAATGTCCCAAACCTCGAACCAACGAACCCGGAACTATGCCAAACTGATACCCGCTGGGCCGCGACTGCATTTGATTTCTTTTTGACAAAAACACGCAAAAGATTCCCCGGTCGCCAATGGTTCAGACTCAAAAGGCCGGCGTGTTCAAATGAGCCAAAGAGGTTGGCGTCCGCTACTCGGTTTCTGCGAGTAGCGTCCGTGCCTTTTCCGCGTAAGGAGATTCGCTGGATGAGAGCTGTTCCCAGATTCTGCGAGCTTCTTTGATCTGTTCGGTTCGCAGGAGAGCGAGACTCAGATACCAGGTTGCTTCAATATCGTATTCATCGGAAAGCCGAAGGGCTTGACGAAGCGATTCGATCGCCTGCTCGTTCTTGTTTTGAGTCAGGCAGGCATTTCCCAGCAACAGGTACACGCCTGCGTCTTCTCCATCCTTGAGTATTTCTTCGAATAGCGACACGCTGCGATCAAACTCAGCCGCTTCATACGCCTGGAACGCCTTCATCCTTTCCGTGACGTCACGGGCCCCGCGCGTAATTGGTTCAACGAGATTTGGCGCTGGCTCAAAGTAGGCAGCAAAAAGGTCCTCCGACTGTTTTGGTGTTGGCCACAGAAAGAACCATGTTGCGATAAAGAGCGTCACTGAAGCTGCCGCCGCATAATAGATCCACCTTCTGAACGGGACAGTGGTAAGTGACCTTTCAATGCCCTTCAGGTGGGCAAGCGTGTTAGCCGCCCCCTGGATCTTGATAGCGTTGACAAGCAGGCGCTCTTGCTCAAACCGTTTCTTTAACGATTCCTCCGATGCGAGTCGGCTCATCAGCACCTCTTTCTCTTCCGCGTCGAGCTCGTTGCTAAAATACCTTTCTATGAGGTCGGTATCGGTATTGATGTTGTTCATGATATGGAGGGAATAACGTTTTTCATTTCCAATTCAAACAGTTTGCGCAGACGGGCCATACATTTACACTTTTGGTTCTTGGCGGTTTCCGAATTCTTGTATCCCATCATCCGGCTGATCTCTTCCATGCTTTTGCGTTGGTAATAGAAGAGTTCGATCAGTTCCTGGCACGGTTGCCCCAGCTTTTTCAACGCTTCGCGTGCCCGCGTAAACATTTCTTCGTCACTTGTGCTGTCGTCATCGTCCACCAGTTTTTCAGTGAGCCACTGCTCCTGGTCGATCGGGCTCGTTCGACTGGATTTCCGAATCGTTTCGAGAGCAATGTTCTTGCCTATGCCGAAAAGATACGTTTTTACAGAGCTCACGAGGTGTTGCAATTTCCCCGACTTTATGTTGTCGTAAAAAACTATCGTCACCCGTTGATAGATGTCCAACGCATCGTCCTGGCTACAGGCATAGTCTCTTCTTATCCACTGCAAAAACTCAGTGCGATACTTTTTATAAACCATTCCCAATTCCTCATTTCCCCCCGACCGGATCTTCTGGATGATTTCATTGTCTGACATGTCTGTCGGCATTTATGCAGAGGCTCTTTTAAGGTAACCCTACGCGGGTCAATCAAAAGGTAGTCAATTCATGTTCAAGGTAGCCAATTTCCCTGAAAAAGGGGATAGAACGACCGTTTCGGGCGTTGCGGACGTGAGGCAAAAAAATTACTCCTTGAACAGGGTTACCCAACCGGCTTTTTATCATGAAGGGCGATAACCAATTAAATCTGTAAGCCATGAATCACCTTACCGAAAAAGAAAAAGAAGTGTTGTCGCTGGTATCGTCAGGCTTGACCACAAAAGAAATTGCGGACCGAATGAGGATCAGCTTTCATACCGTCGAGTCGCATCGCAAGAACCTCTTGAGGAAATGTCAGGCCAAGAACTCCGCCGAACTTGTGCAGAAAAGCCTTCAGCATACGCTCGCCCTTGCGGGAAACTCCTCGATGCAATGATTTGGGTTTAGGTTAGTTTGGAAACATGGGGTCTGAACGGACCCCTGTTTTTGTCTCTCTTTCTCCCAGGTTTATTGCGGTCAACTAGAATCGCAGCGTAAACACGGTTCGGACATCCGGTTCTGATTCTACGGAAAGGGATCCATTGTGCATCTGCATGATTTGCCTGGAAAGGCTCAATCCAATCCCGGACCCCGTTCTTTTAGTCGTGTAGAAGGGCACGAAGATGTGTTCCAGTGCCTCTTTGATAATACCGGGGCCGTTGTCGATTACTTCGATGAGCACGGCGTTTTCGTCGTAGCGCCCTACCAAATGCAGTTCCGCGTGGGGCGTTTCAGCGAGCGCTTCAATTGCGTTCTTAAGCAGGTTTATCAATACCTGTTCAATCATTTCAGCATCGGCCTCGATGGTCAGGTATTCGGACCCGCACTCGTGGCTGAAATGGATATTGGTCTTACGTAACTCGGGTTTCATTAATTGAGCCACCTTCTCGATCAGGTCTTTCAACCGAACTGTAGACATCGTCGGTTTTGGAAGTGACGTATATTCCCGGTAGGCATCAATGAATTTGATCAGGCCCTTGCTTCGATTTTCGATTGTGGTAAGACCCTCGCGGAGATCTTCGGCACCTTCATCGCGCAGCTCAAAATGATTGTTCACCCGGTGCATGTCGTGGTCGAGAATTTCACGAAGCGTAGACGTGAGCGATGAAATCGGCGTGATCGAGTTCATAATCTCATGCCGGAGTACGCGGGTCAGATTTTGCCACGCTTCCAACTCCTGGCGCTGCAATTCCCCCTGGATATTCTGCAAGGTTATCAACTTGACGTCAATTCCGCGAATGCGGAGTTCCGAGGCCTGAATACTCAGGTACAGGTCATTGGCCGCCTTATAGAGTTCACTCTTGCCGGCTTGCACGGTATTGATGACGTGATAGAGCTTGGGATTGATGTGAACCAGCTCTTGAATGTTCTTGATGGAATTGACGCCCATAAAGCGTTTGGCATTCGTATTCACCAATTGAACGTTGCCATCGACGTCGTATGAAAGGATTCCGGTGCGCACTTGTTGAACTACGGAGTTCAAATACTGCCAATGCTCCTCTTTCTCGGATCTTGCCTTCCGGAATGCCTCGAGCACTTCGTTGAATGCGATGTTAAGTTCCTTAAAACTTTTGCCCAGCTTGTTGTCGGCCGTAAATCCCGAGATGAAATCCGAATACCGAACTGATTCCAAAAAGCGAGTAAGCTTGCGGTTGGTCTGGCTGACAAAACGAAAAAGTTCAACCAGTTGGAGAATAATGATGATAAAGGTAAGGGCGGCAGCAAACAGCATGTTTGGGTGGCCGATCATGTACATGACCAGCGCCATAGACATGCCTAAGAAGATCACCCGCGTGATCACACGGGCACGGAAATCAGTAAATCCTATTTTCAACGCTGCAACTTACCCGGAACAAAGTTGCCATTAAAACGGCAAATTAGGAAATGTGCCTACAACCCGTATTTCTCAAGACGCCGATATAGGGATGATCGCGTCAAGCCCAGTTCCGATGCGGCTTGAGTAATGTTGCCATTGTACTTTTTTAACACCTTTCGGATCAGCAGCTTCTCCACTTCTTCAAGATTAAACTGGTCGAGATTCAGCTGGCCATCGTCTTTCCCCGCGGATACGTTGAAGTTGAAGTCCTCGGGCTGCAAAACATTGCCATTGCTAAGGATGACCGCCCGCTCGATGGAATGCTGAAGCTCTCGGATATTTCCCGGCCAGGGATGTTTGTGCATGCGCGTCATCGCGGCGTCGCTGATCCTGGAGACACTCTTTCCGTACTTCTCGGAATAGTACTTCAGAAAATGGTTCGCCAGCAGGGGAATGTCTTCGAATCGTTCCCGCAAGGGTGGCACTTCAATTTCTATCGTGTTGATCCGGTAGAGCAAGTCCTGACGAAAACGGTTCTCCTTAACCATTTCGTAGAGGGGCATGTTCGTGGCACAGATAAGCCGGATATCGATGGGCGTATCTTTGCTTGAGCCGACCCTGCTTACGCGACGGTTTTGCAGAACGGTAAGCAATTTCGCCTGCAACGGCATCGAGAGATTGCCAATCTCGTCCAGGAAAAGCGTACCGCCGTTTGCCAGCTCAAAGCGACCGGCGCGGTCTTCCTTAGCGTCGGTGAAAGCGCCTTTCTTGTGTCCAAACAATTCGCTTTCAAACAACGTCTCCGTAATTGAACCGAGGTCTACCGTTGCAAAGGTCTCGTTCTGACGCACGGAATTCCGATGGATGGCCCGTGCGATCAATTCTTTTCCTGTACCGTTTTCTCCGAGGATCAACACGTTTGCGTCGGTCTTCGCAACGCGCTCAATCGTCTGAAAGATCTTTTGCATCGCGGAACTCTGGCCGATGATCTCACTGAACTTGGAATTGAGTTCCTGGTTGATTTCCTGATTTTTGATCTTGAGGTTTTCAATGACGTCGCGAGACTCGCGCAAGCGCATGGCGGAGTACAACGTCGCCAGGAGCTTTTCATTTTCCCAGGGCTTAAGCACGAAGTCAGTTGCACCCGCCTTGATTGCCTTGACCGCCATCTGGATGTCGCCGTATGCCGTGATCAGCACGACGACTGCCGACGGATCTATAGTGAGAATCTTTTCCAGCCAGTAATACCCTTCGTGACCACTGCTGACGTCCTTTGTAAAGTTCATATCCAGCAGGATGACATCGTAATCTTCGTTGTTCATCAGGTTGGGAATCGCTTCCGGATTCTTTTCGATGTCTACCTGCGCAAAGTGACGTTTCAGGTACATCTTGGCCGCCTTCAGCAGGTCTTCATTGTCGTCAACGATCAGGATCTTTCCTTGTTTGTGTTCAGCCATGGGTTATGGGATTGGTAAAACCAGTGACTCATTTTCGGAACCAGATGTCCGCAAATGGGCAAAGGCCATACCGGAAAGCAAATGAGTGCAGATTTGCCGGAAAACCGAATTTTGCAGGAATTTTGGGTGTTTTTCATGTTCGGATACGGACATGCTCGTTCAAATGTGAACGAGAAGGGCTGGTGCGCGTGGCGCAAAACGCGTGACCGGATCGGATTAGGCGGTTGGCACGTTTGTTGGCAATGCGCTACGGGTTAAAAAACACAGCATTTATTTGCCGGAGGTGACAGGCGACTGCTGGTTTCGCTGATCAATGAACCGGGTCTTGAAAGACGGACAAAGGAATGGATAGAAAAATCGTTAAGAAAAAGTGGACGCTGAAGCGTATTTCAACCTATGCGGGTATCGCGCTGTTTACAGTCTTTGTGGGTTATCTTTTTATGGCCGATCGGCGCTCGGCTGTCAAGGTGGCCCGCGAACGGGTGACCATCTCGACGGTGCAACGCGGAGTTTTCCAGGAGACGATTCCGCAAACTGGTATTGTGGAGCCGAGCCGGACGGTCTATCTTGACGCCATTGAGGGTGGTATTATCAAAAGAGTAGTGGAGGAAAGCGGCGCGATGCTGAAGAAAGGGGATGTTATCCTTGAACTTAGCAACATTAACCGGGAGATTGCAGTCCTCCAACAGGAGGCACAGCTGAATGAAAGTATCAACCAGATGCGCGCAACGCGACTTGGTATCAAGCAAAACGACCTCGCCCAAAAACAGGAACTCGCCCAGATTGATAACCAGTTGGCCATCCTCGGCCCGCAATATGAACGGCAGCGCCAACTGTACGAAAAGAAACTTATCGCAAAACAAGACTTTGAAAGGACCGAGGCCGACTACAACTATTTCAAGGAACGGCGCCGCATCACCTATGAGGCTTACAAACAGGACTCGATCGACAGGGTCCGCCAGCTCAGGCAGATGGATTTCTCCGAAGCCAGATTAGTGGAAAGTCTCGAAGGGGTTGGACAGATCCTCGACAACCTCACGATCCGTGCACCCATTGACGGGCAACTTTCTCACCCGCCCCTGGATGTCGGACAAAGCGTGACAGTCGGACAACGGTTGGGTTGGATCGACGTCGTAGGGAGTTACAAGGTCCGCGTGCCAATCGACGAACTTTACTTGCCCAGGATTACCACCGGCCTGCGGGCGTCGACCCGATTCAACAACCGCGACTATCAACTTGAGATCACCTATATTTATCCAGGAGTGGCCAACGGGCGGTTTGAAGTCGATATGAACTTCGTCGGCGAAACACCTCCCGGCCTGCGCAGGGGGCTTTCCCTGAGACTTAGGATTGAGCTGAGCCAGTCGTCGGAGGAATTGCTGTTGCCGGTGGGAGGATTTTACAAGGATACCGGCGGAAACTGGGTCTATGTTTTGGAGGGGAACGACCGGGCCGTGCGTCGCAACATCAAGCTTGGCCGCAAGAATCCTGAGCATTTCGAGGTACTCGAGGGGCTTCAGCCCGGTGATCAGGTGATAACCTCTTCATACGAGAACTTTGGCGATAATGAGGTGTTAATCCTCAACTAAAAAAGAAACTTTTTTCGAAAGTGGAGTAATATACATGCAACCAAAACCAATTATTGGACATCCTTAACTTAAAATTCACGATAAGCGCCATGATCAAACTCAAGAATTTGGAGAAAGTCTATACCACAGAAGAGGTGGAGACGACCGCGTTGAATAACATCAACCTCGAAATCAAAGACGGGGAATTTGTCGCTATCATGGGACCTTCCGGATGCGGCAAGTCGACACTCCTCAATATTGTAGGTTTGCTCGATAACCCAACCAACGGTGAGTACCATTTCGGTGAGCACGAAGTGTCGAAATATTCGGAACGCCAGCGCGCCCAATTGCGCAAGGGTTCGATCGGATTCGTGTTCCAGAGCTTCAACCTTATTGATGAACTGACCGTGTTCGAAAACGTCGAATTGCCCCTGCTTTATCTCAAGGTGCCGTCAAGCGAACGCAAGCAGCGCGTCGAAGAAGTGCTCGAACGCATGAACATCATGCACCGGAGAAACCACTTCCCTCAACAGCTTTCGGGTGGACAACAGCAGCGCGTTGCAATCGCCAGGGCAATTGTAGCCAAACCCAAAGTGATCCTTGCCGACGAACCGACAGGTAACCTCGACTCAGCTAACGGGGAGGAAGTAATGAAGCTTCTGTCGCAACTCAACGAAGAAGGAACGACAATTGTCATGGTAACACACTCTCCCTATGATGCAAACTACGCCCACAGGATTGTGAACCTGTTCGACGGCAAGGTCGTCACCGAAAATATCAAGGAACACTTCCATATTTAGTGCTTAGTCTTCCGCGGTCGCGGATCGAGTTTGAGCAAAGGCAATTGGGGTCGTCCCTATTTTGCTTTTGAAGGCCGGACAGAGGCCTCCCGGTTAACACCCGGGGGGCTTTTTTTGTACACTGCGCTGTTCGGAATTGGACAATGTTATTCTGGACGTGTAGTTATCCACTTACCCAGACAACTTTTAAATAGTGGTATATTTCTTGGCGTTGTCGTGCAACCTATACCCATACCCAGGAGTCTTAGGTACGAGAATCCAAATCACAACCCCTTATGCTCAAAAACTATCTGCTGATCACCTGGCGCAGCATGATGAAGAATAAACTCTTTCTCTGCATCAATATTCTCGGAATGGCAGTGGGAATCGGATGCTGCGTGGTGGCCTATTTCAACTGGGAGTTCGACCGGAATTTTGATAAAAACCACACAAACGCTGAAAAGATCTATCGGGTCGGGAGCGTTCGACAGTTTAACAATCAACGCACGATGTACGGCTTTGCGCCAATTCCCCTCGGCGCCATCGTCCGCGAGAACTTCGGCGACGTCGAAAAGGCCATGCGATACTCCTGGTCGAATTCCAATTTTAAAGTTGAAGACGACATTTTCTGGGCAAACCTGGCTTATGTAGACCATACCTTGCCGGAGATCTTTACTTTCGAGTTTATCCATGGAGATGGATCGGCGTTGAAGGATAAATCAAAGGTGGTGTTGAATGAGGAGATGGCCATGCGCCTGTTTGGAAGCCTCGATGTTGTAGGGCGTCAGATTACGCAGGTGATGGGTCCGCGTCAAAAGGAAATCGAAGTCGGCGCGGTCTTTAAGAACCAACCATCCAATTCGAGTATCCAAGCGCAGGCATTCATGCTCTACGACAATTTTTTCGACGAGGCAACCACCGTCAAAGAAGATGACTGGCGCAATCGCAATTCACTTTTCATCATGGTCGACGAGCCCTCTCGCCTGAACGCCATTTACGATCAACTCCAGCCTTTTCGGGAGAACAACAATCGCGTACGCGAAGATTTTCAGATCAGCGAGTTTATTTTGGACCCTTTCGTCGGCATGGCCCAACGGGATGAAGCCAATGACACATGGACCCAACTCAGTACGGCAAATCCGCGGGTGGCCGTCGTTGCGCCGGCGCTCATGGCGGTGCTTTTGCTGTTCATCGCGTGCTTCAACATGACCAACACCGCCATCGCTATTTCCTCACGCCGTTTGAAGGAAATTGGGATCCGGAAAGTAATGGGCAGTGTTAAGGCACAACTGGTCTTTCAATTCATTGGCGAGACGGCACTCGTCTGCTTTCTCTCGCTACTGATCGGTCTCGTGTTCGGGGAAATATTGCTTCACGCATGGAATAGCTTATGGCCTGAGATGACCCTTGAGTCGCATTACCTCGACAATCCGGGCTTCGTCATTTTTGTTATCGGCGTACTGGCATTTACAGCTTTGCTCGCCGGAAGTTACCCCGCGTTTTATATCTCGGGCTTCGAACCGGTAAGCATTCTGAAAGGTAAGTTGAAATTTGGAAGAACGAACTTTTTTACACGGTTCCTGCTGGGCGTTCAATACGCGATCTCTCTTCTCGCTATAGTCTTTGCAATAGCGTTTTATAGTAATTCCGTTTATCAAAGGGATTTTGACATCGGTTTTAAGGGCGATGGCGTAATCATCGCCTACGTTGACAACCAGGGAGAATTCGAAACCTATCGCAATGCCGTGCTGCAAAACAAGGATGTTGAAATGGTCGCAGGATCGCAACACAGCATCTATTCGTCGCGTTATAACGACCCGGTAAAGCATGAGTCGAAACAGATCGAAGTGGATATCATCGACGTTGGCGACGACTACCTGGACGTCATGGGCATCGAACTCCTTGCAGGTCGCGATTTCATCAAGGATTCAGAGACCGACAGGCGTGAGTCATTGATCGTTACGAAAGGATTTGCCGACCAATTTGGCTGGGCTGATCCGATCGGGAAGGAGGTGATGTGGAATGATACCGTGCGATTGTACGTCGTGGGAATGATCAAAGATGTTTACACTCGCGGCCTTTGGGGACCGAAAGACCCCATGATGATCCGTTACACTTCGCCCGAGAAATATTCGCACGTGATTGTGCGCGCTCCCGTGGCGAAATTGACTGATGTCAATCGGTTTATGGAGGCCCAATGGAAGCAGGTCTTTCCCAACCGAATGTATAACGGCCGCATCTTGCAGGAAGGCATGGCGGAGGCGGCCACTGTCAATAGCAACATTCTGAAGATGTTTGTCTTCCTGGGGGCAGTTGCGTTGATCCTTTCCGGCACAGGCTTGTTTGCTTTGGTTTCTTTGAACATTATCCGGAAAATGAAGGAGATCGGCGTTCGCAAGGTCCTGGGGGCGAGTGTCTCCAATATCACCCGAATCATCAATACCGAATTCGTTATTATCTTGGCGATTGCTGCATTGTGCGGTGCGGCACTGGCCTGGTTTGCGGTCGATGCCATGATGGGCAGTATTTGGACTTACTATCAGGCGGCTACATTGTCGACGTGTATAGTTTCCATCGGGTTGATGTTTGTGGTTTCCGGTGTATCGATCGCGTACAAGGTGTTTACCGCGGCATCCATGAACCCGGTGAATACGCTGCGTACGGAATGATGGAACGTCGTTCGATTTGTGAAGCGTTTCAGTGTAGTGTACTTGTAACCTTTTTTACCAATAAGCGTCTCAACGAGAAATAGTCAGTATGGTCAGGAACTACTTTCGCGTCGCAGTCAGGAATATTCTAAAGCACAAGTTTTACGCCGCTATCAATATTCTCGGGATGAGCGTCGGAATTGCGGCCTGCTTGCTGATTACCCTGTGGGTGTCGCATGAACTGAGTTACGACCGGTTTCACGAGCACGCTGACCGGATGTACAGGGTTAACCTCCACGGGCGGATTAATGATCAGGATATTTTAACGACAAGCACTTGCCCGCCACTGGCTGAAGCACTTGTCGAAGAGGTTCCGGGTGTCGAGGCGGCAACGCGAATTGGTAACTGGTGGAACGGAAACACCCTGAAATATGACGATAAGGTGTTTGCTGAAGAGAGACTGTATCTGGCTGACTCTAACTTCTTTCAGTTCTTCAGTTACAAGCTCCTGTTGGGTGATCCGGGTACTGCGCTGAAGGAGCCTAACTCAATTGTGCTTTCGGAGGATCTCGCTACAAAATACTTCGGTACGGAAGATCCACTGGGTAAGCTGATTACCCTGAGTGGGCAAACGCTGAAAGTGACCGGTGTGGCGGAAACGGCTCCGGCAAACTCACACTTCCGATATAATGCCTTGATATCGGCCGGTTCCGCGGAGCAGATGCAGCGGACAGCCTGGTTGAATAATTTTTTGCAGACCTATTTCATCCTTGAGAAGGGCGCGTCGCTTTCGGAAGTAGAGGCAAAATTCAAAGATCTCGTAGTGAAGTACGTAGGCCCCGAAGTTCAGAAATTTCTTAACGTTTCGCTTGAACAGTTCCTTAACGAAGGCGGTGGTGCCTTTGGATACTTTTCCACGCCGGTACCCGACATCCACCTTCGATCGGTGACGCGTGACGAAATGCTGCCGGGTGGAAACATAATGCACGTCTATTTTTTCACGGGCATCGGCCTGTTTATTGTCGTAATTGCGTGTATCAATTTTATGAATCTTTCTACGGCGCGGTCAGCGGGACGCGCGAAGGAAGTGGGTTTGCGCAAGACGTTAGGGTCCTTCCGCGAACAAATGATCGCGCAATTCCTGGCCGAGTCTATCATCTATGTGTTCCTTGCCGTCGTTATTGCGCTCGTTCTATGCTACGTGGCGTTGCCGCAGTTTAACATTCTCTCCGGAAAGGAACTCGGTATGGATGCCTTTTTTAACCCGCGCTTCGTGGCATTGCTTGTCGGGCTCGTAGTTATCGTAGGTGTTTTTGCGGGAAGCTATCCCGCCTTCTACCTGACTTCCTTCAAGGCCGTGGAGGTCTTGAAGGGCAACATCCGTGCCGGGGTAAAGAGTAAGGGTGTCCGCAGCGTCCTGGTGATCTGCCAGTTTGCCTTGTCCATATTCCTGATCATTTTTACAGCGGTTGTTTATCAGCAACTTTCGTTTATGGCCAACCGAAATATGGGGATAGATAAACACAATGTTGTTGTGCTCCCCGGGGTAGGCGCGTTGGGTAATAACCGGGACGCTTTCAAGACCGCGCTTGCCGAACAAACTGGAATCATTGCGGCTAGCTATACAAATAACGAATTCCCCGGCGTTAACAGCACATCCGTCTTCAAGAAGGGCGGATCGGAGGAGGATCACATGATGGGCTATTACTATGCCGACTATGATCACCTTGATGTAATGAAGTTTGAATTGGTTGAGGGACGCTTTTTTTCTAGGGACTTTCCGTCCGATTCAACGGCCATCATCCTGAATGAAGCAGCGGTTCGGGAGTTTGGCTTCGAGAACCCGCTTCAGTCGGAAATCTTGTCCATGGAGGATGGTGCGATGGAACGTCTTCGCGTCATTGGTGTGGTCAAGAACTTCAACTTCGAATCACTGAAACAGGAGGTGCGTCCGCTCGCGATCCGGCTGGAAAACACATCGTGGCGGTTGATGGCCAGATATGAAGGCAATCCTGCCGATGTTCTGGCAGCCATTGAAACGTTGTGGAAACAGTATGCACCGGATGAGCCTTTTACATACACATTCCTCGATCAGGACTTTGACGCATTGTTCCGGTCAGAGCAACAGATGGGCCAACTGTTCACGCTGTTCTCCGGGCTCGCAATTTTTATCGCTTGCCTGGGTCTTTTTGCCTTGTCTGCGTTTACCGCGGAACAACGGACAAAGGAGATCGGCATCAGAAAATCATTAGGCGCAACCACCACGGGACTTACGTTGCTCCTTTCAAAGGAGTTTACCAAACTTGTGCTGATTAGCTTTGTTCCTGCAGCGCTTGCCGGGTGGTTCGTCGTGGATAGTTGGCTTGACGGTTTCGCCTACCGCGTGGATATCAGTCCCTGGATATTTGTAGGTAGTGGGGTCATGGCGATCATTATTGCCTGGCTGACGGTCAGCTTCCAGTCTATTAAGGCCGCGTCCATTAATCCAGTGCAGTCCTTGCGTTACGAGTAGAACAGTTTCGCGCCGGGATGGTTAGCCTTCCTCCTGGTAGCGTACCTGCTAACAAGTTTTTCTGCAAGGGAAACGTTCAGCAACATCATCAACAAGCAGTAGACGAAGTCTTCCACTGGAATTGTCCCAACATGCACAGCAAGAAATGCGTCTGGGTCGTAAGACACCACCGGCTGATTTGTCCACGCTCCCGTCAGTATCCCGTTGATCACTAGAAACGGTACGAGAATGATGCAGAAGAAAGGATAGAATCTCGTCATGAAAGGTGGGTTTTCGATTAAATGAAAAATTAGCACGATCGCCGTCGTGGAGCACACGGCGACCGTGTATACGCGGCCGAGCGCATAGATAGAAGCAAATGCCAGGACAACGACCAGGGAAGCCGTTACGAAATGATGGCCGGTGAAATCCAATCTGTTAGTGCCGAGTTTATTAATCGCAAACCACGTGAAAATGCATGCATAGGGTATACAAAAAAAGAACAGTATCTCCTCGAAGGGCAACCCTGACAGCCATACGCCAAGAACGTAACGGGGGTTGAAGGCCCACACGTCGTTCCGGGTGAACAAGATATCCCAAGCGATAAATACGATGGCGTTAAGTGCAATGGCAAGCCAAACTGGCTTCCAATACTTTACGAGGCCAAGCTTTGGATGAAAGCTGAATATCACGGGTGTCACCAGCGTGCACAGGTTGATCAACAAGTAGGTGTAATGGTTATTCAATGGTGTTGATGCGGTTTCCGGTATTCGTATTTTTTCGGGGCGTAAAGGAAGCCGAATGCTTCACAACCGTCTCTCGTATGCTTTTCATGGTGCGCGTAATGGGCATTGATCATTCGCCGCAGGTAGCGAGATTTGATTCTTATACGCAGCTTGACCCGTTGATGCACAATCACATCGTGAAAAATAAAATAGAAGATCCCATAGCCCAGGACACCTACGGCCGCGGCGGTCAGGAAAGGATTGAACCGTGCGTGGACTCCAAGATAGAAGAGAACGATTGAGGGAAGACTAAAGATAAGAGCGAATAAGTCGTTGCGCTCGAAAGGCCTGTGCGATGCCCGGTGATGGGACTCATGCCAACACCAAAGAAACCCGTGCATAATATACTTATGACTAAACCATGCGATGCCTTCCCACGCCAGGAATGTCGCCAATGCGATAAGCAAGCACAACAGGAGGGTTACTCCACTCATCCGATTTTGTTGTCAGGCCAGGTCGCCTTCGATGATCAGACGGAACCAATACGTGTATTTTTCCGGTTGGTTCCGAACATCTTCCCTGAGCCACTCCGTGTCGACAAATTTCCATTCCTCAACCTCCGACTCGTTCACTGCCGGTTCGCCGTCAAATATGCCGACAAAAAGATGGTCAAGCTCATGTTCCGTCAGGCCATTTTCAAGTTCAGCCTTGTAAATGAAGGTAGAGACAAAGCGAGGTTCCAGCTCAATGCCCATTTCTTCAAGCAGGCGACGACGAACCGCGTCGGAAGTTCTTTCCCCGGGTTGTGGGTGACTACAGCAGGCATTCGTCCACAAACCTCCACTATGGTATTTGTTACGTGCGCGCTTTTGTAGAAGAATTTCACCTCTGCTGTTGTAGACCATCACGGAAAAGGCCCGGTGGAGCTCTCCCTTTTTGTGTGCTTCCATCTTTTCCATGACACCCAGCGGGTTGTCATCCCTGTCGACAAGAATTACGTTTTCCATCAAAGCATATTGAACTGGTGTCGGATGTACGACCATGCAAGAAGGCGAGCCTTGTGGCTATCATTGATACGAACCCGCGCGGCCATGATATGTGCTGACGAGGTTTGACAAATCTTCATGAACAGGGCGTGGTAATAGGTGTAGGCAACCAAAACGCCAAGACGGGAAGACGTAGGAAGGGCTCTGATGCCTTCGTAGCCCGCGTGCAGATCCCCAGTAATTTCTTTTTCAATGTCTTTCTTCTTTGACTTGTCGATACCGTTGGGCCCACAGCCCGGAAGATAAGTCCTCCCGAGTTCGGTATAATCGGCATGAATATCTCTTAAAAAATTGATTTTTTGAAATGCTGCACCAAGTCGCATGGCGCTGGACTGCAGTTTCGCAAACAGGGTGTCATTGCCATCGACAAACACCCGCAAACACATCAGTCCGACAGCCTCCGCAGATCCGCCTATGTACTGCTTGAGCGTCTCCGCATCGTAGGGCGTTGATTGCAGGTCCATTTCCATGCTGGTGAGAAACTGGTCGATGAGTCTCCGCTCAATATTATAGCTGTGGACCACCCACTGAAAAGCGTTTAGAATCGGGTTCAGACTGATCTTTGCCGCGATGCTCTTGTCGAGTTCCTCCCGCAACTGGTATAGCAGCGAAGGCTGGTCGAAGCCGTGGAAGCTGTCGGTGATCTCGTCGGCGAGACGAACAAACCCGTAGATGGCGTATATGGGCTCTCTCAGATTTGGCGCAAGGCATTGCACGGCAAGTGAAAACGATGTGCTGTATCGGCTCGTGATCAAACGACAGCAATCGACGGATGCGCGATCGAATAATGCTTTCATTTTGTCACAGATTTTATGAGCGTCTTTGCCGCCACTTCACCGGAGATCAAGGCTGGGGGTACTCCTGGCCCGGGCACAGTTAAATGGCCGGCATAAAACAGATTTTTTACCTTTTGCGACCGAACGCGCGGTTTTAAGAATGCCGTTTGGCCGAGTGTATTGGCCAGGCCGTACGCGTTTCCTTTATACGCATTGTAATCGTCTCGAAAGTCGTTGTGTCCGTATGAATGCGTAAAGGCGACATTTGCAGACAGGTCCTCACCAAGCGTGTTTCCCATTCGATCAATGACGTGTGCGAAAAGATGTTGCCTGACCGTGTCAGAGTCCTGAAGGCCAGGGGCCACTGGAATTAGGATCGATAAGGCATCCATCCCCTCGGGTGACACCCGGTTGTCTGTGCGCGATGCGCAGTTGACATAGAACTGGGGCGACAACGGCCATTCAGGTTGCCTGTAGATAGCATCGGCGTGGCGGGCGAAGTCGCTGTCCATGAACAGGGTGTGGTGCCTGAGTTGTTGAATTTTCTTTCGAAGGCCAACGTAGAATATGAGCGCAGAGGGGGCCATTACCCGGCGCGACCAATACGCCGGTGTATAGGTGCGCCAGCCTTCTGCTAATAGTTCCTGATCGACATGGTGATAGTCGGCCGTGGCAACAACGTAGTCCGTTTCAACATACTCACCGTTGACGACCAGGCTGTTTACCCTGCCTTTGCGAACGTAAAGGTGTTGTACGGCTTGCTCTAATTTGATGCTGACGCCAAGCTCCGCCGCCAGCCTTGAAAGACCCTTCACGACCTGGAACATTCCACCCTGGGGATACCAGGTGCCGAGGACAATATCCGCGTAGTTCATGAAGCTGTAGAGCGCGGGAATGTCGTTTGGCCTGCCACCAAGAAAAAGTACGGGAAACGTTAGAAGAGATCGGAGTCGTTCGTTCCTGAAACGTTTTCGAACGTGAGAGGACATGGACTGCAAAAGACTCAGCTGTCGAAAATGGCGAAGGACCGTACGATCGAAGAGCTCTGCCGGCGAAAGGAATGGTCGGTAGACCAGCTTATCCATGGCGATGAAATATTTCGTCTCTGCCTCAGCCAGGAACCTGGTCAGGGCACGGCTGCTTCCCGGTTCGAGGGCTTCAAAAATTGCAGCGAGTTCAGGCCTGGATGCGGGAACATCGAGAAAATCATGTTGTCCGAAAATAATCCGATACGACGGGTCCACCCGAGTCAGTGTATAATAGTCGTCCGTTCGTTTACCGAAGTGGGCGAAGAACCGCTCGAACACATCGGGCATCCAATACCACGACGGCCCCATATCAAACGTGAACCTATCCTTTACGAATTGCCGGGCTCGTCCGCCGGGCGTCTTGTGCTTTTCAAAGACGGTAACGTCGTAACCCGCTGCAGCCAGGAAGCAGGCGGCCGAGAGACCTGAAAAGCCTGCGCCGATGATGGCCACTCTCTTTCGCATGATGTTCAAAGGGTTTGCTTTTTGGCTCTTTCCATTTTTATTCCCGACTTCTGGAGGATTTCACGCGTTCTCTTTTTCTATACCTTAGTCGCATGAAGGATGATGTCATCATGTCTGGCTGGCAGTGGTTTAATTCGGTAGGATGGGAACCGTTTCCCTTTCAAGTGAATGCATGGGAGGCTTACCTGGATGACTTCAATGGCTTGGTGAATGCGCCCACGGGGAGCGGGAAGACATACTCGTTATTAATGCCCATCCTTCTTGAGTCGCTACGCGACGAAGGGAGAAAGAAGAAAAACAAAGGGCTGCGTGCGATCTGGATCACGCCAATTAGGGCGTTGTCAAAGGAAATTGAACTTTCAGCGAAACGGCTGATTGAGGGAATGGCCCTCGGTTGGAAAGTCGGAATCCGGTCAGGGGATACGCGGGTGAGTGAACGTGCTCGTCAAAAGACAAATCCTCCACAGTTGTTAATTACGACGCCTGAAAGCCTCCACTTGTTGCTGGCGCAGAAAGGCTACACGGAATTTTTCAAGGACCTTCGTGTGGTTGTGGCCGACGAGTGGCACGAACTGATGGGATCGAAACGCGGCGTGCAGGTGGAACTCGCCCTTTCACGACTCAAGGCAATCGTCCCGACTTTGAAGGTTTGGGGAATCTCTGCGACGATTGGCAATATGGAACAGGCACTCCAGGCCTTGTTGGGCAACTACTACGGCAAGAAGAAGCATACGATAATCAGGGCTGACATTCAAAAGAAAATTGAGGTAGAGTCTGTGTTGCCTGAGTCCCTGGAAAAAATGCCCTGGGCAGGTCACCTTGGAATTCAATTGCTCGAAAAGGTTGTCGGGATAATCAGGAATAGCAACAGCACCCTTTTGTTTACCAACACCAGGTCATTTGCGGAGATATGGTACCAAAAAATTTTGGATGTTGCGCCGGAATTGTCAGGACTGATCGCCATGCACCACGGGTCAATCAGCCATTCGCTGAGGGCCTGGGTTGAAGATCAGTTGCACGAAGGAAAATTGAAGGCGGTCGTTTGCACTTCCAGTCTCGACCTCGGTGTCGATTTCAGGCCGGTGGAATCTGTCATTCAGGTGGGTAGTCCTAAGGGCGTTGCGCGTTTCATGCAGCGCGCCGGTCGAAGCGGGCATCAGCCGGGTGCGGTCAGTCGAATTTACTTTATACCATCCCACTCACTCGAGCTCGTGGAGGCAGCAGCCTTACGCGAAGCGATACGACAAAAGGTCGTGGAAGAGCGGTTACCGTACATCCGGTCATTCGATGTGCTTATGCAGTATCTCATGACCCTGGCAGTGTCTGATGGGTTCGTTCCGGATGAACTATACCAGGAAGTG
The DNA here is from genome assembly GCA_964537375.1 of uncultured Roseivirgaceae bacterium. Taxonomy (GTDB): domain Bacteria; phylum Bacteroidota; class Bacteroidia; order Cytophagales; family Cyclobacteriaceae; genus Chryseosolibacter. Next base: position 6,324 of record CAZIAG010000004.1, on the reverse strand, counting down.
ACCGGTACCTTTGCGTACAGTAGTGTAAGTCGCGACGAATGGCTTTGGCTATTGAATTTCTTAACTACTGGTGGCGATTCCCTCCAAGCCTATGACGAATATCGCAAGGTCGTAATTCGAGGTGGCGTGTACAAGGTTGAGAGCCGCACTATTGCCATGCGACACCGGCTATCGGTTGGGACAATCGTCGGAGACAGTACCCTCCACGTTCGAATGGTCACGGGCAAATACCTCGGCACCATAGAAGAGTATTTTATTGCCAGACTGAGTCCCGGGGATGTATTCTGGTTTGCTGGACGAAATCTCGAGCTGGTTCGCATCCGCGAAATGGAGGTTCACGTTCGGAAGACGAAGAAGAAATCCGGTGCTGTCCCCTCGTGGCAAGGAGGACGAATGCCTCTCTCTTCGCAAATGAGTGAGATGATACGACTGAAGATCGACGAATATGTTCGCGCCGACCATCGGGATCCTGAGCTGACTTTTCTCGAACCGCTCTTTCGTCTGCAGCAACATCGTTCGCTGGTACCTGCCAAGTCGGAGTTTTTGATCGAATACTTCGAGACGGCAGAGGGGTTTCATGTCGTGATGTACCCGTTTGAGGGACGGTTTGTTCATGAGGGACTGGCTGCCCTGGTGGCCTACCGTATCGCCCAGATTCAGCCGATCACCTTTTCCATTGCCATGAATGACTACGGCTTCGAATTATTGTCGGACCAGCCGATTCCGATTGCAGAGGCGGTAGAAACAAATGTACTGGGTGAGGAGAATCTGAGTCGCGACATCCAGGCCAGCATCAATTCCATCGAGATGGCTCGAAGAAAATTTCGGGATATAGCTGCCATCTCTGGCCTCGTCTTTAAAGGCTATCCCGGGAAACCCGTCAAAGACAAGCACCTTCAGTCATCGTCGCAGCTGTTCTTTAACGTATTCCATGAATATGAAAGCCACAACCTGTTGCTCCGCCAGGCCTACGAGGAGGTAATGGACTTCCAACTGGAAGAGGCACGACTCCGCAAATCGCTCCAACGCATTGCGCTGCAAAAGATCGTCATTACCTATCCCGATAAACCGACGCCTTTCGCTTTCCCGATCATTGTGGATCACATGCGGGAAAAACTCAGCACCGAAAAGCTGGGTGACAGGATTCGCCGAATGGCCCTTCAGTATAGCGAAGATGATTAGTCAGGCAGCAGGTAAGGGTTGTATGCGATCTCCCACAGGTTGTCGTCAGGGTCGGCGACATAGCTGCTGTACCCGCCCCAGAAAACTTTTTGAGGTTCCTTGATGACCCGGGCTCCTTTCGACCTGAGTTTGGCTACCAACTCGTCGACTTCCTTTTCCGATCGAACATTATGAGCCAACGTAAACTTCCTAAACCCTGACCCCTTGGAATCAACCCCGGCATCCTTGGCGAGTTCATCGTCTTTAAGCACTGCGAGGGTTACTTTGCCAAGCGGATAAAATACGATGTCGTCATTGCTGTTGTCGCTTGGCTTCCACCCAAAACAATCATTGTAGAACGCGCGGGCACGCGACAGGTCAGTGACGCCAAGACTAATGAGTGTGATGCGCTGTTCCATAGTTCTGCTGGCATTATTCTTTATAGATATTGTCCGATTTACCCAGACATCTCGTTGCCGGAACGATCCCATGAAGTTAACGTAAACAAATCAATCACCACAACAGAAACGGAGTAATGAAGGAAGTTTATCGCGAGATCCTCAATCCCGATCACATGGTTCGTGTGATTAAGCGGGATGCCCAGGGAATCTCATACGAAGACGGCGACCGGATCATTTGCACTCGCCGCATCAGCCATTTTGATCGCAAATACAGAAAGGACGTCGACGCTACTGTCGCTGAAATTGCCGCGGAACTCAGGCCTCAGACAAAATTATGACAGCGACCTGAACAGGAGAAAAAGTGTTCCCGACATTACCATCACAACCGGTAAGGTAAGAAACCAGGCCAACAGGATATTTCGTACTGTGTCGGGTTGAAGATTCTTGACGCCTTTGCTCGCGACCATGCTCCCGGCAATACCGGACGACAACACATGCGTGGTACTAACGGGAAGGCTGAAATAAGACGAGAGCCCAATCGTGCTGGCCGCCACCAATTCGGCGCTGGCGCCTTGCGCATATGTCAGGTGCTCCTTTCCGATCTTTTCACCAACGGTCTTCACGATGCGTTTCCACCCGACCATCGTGCCCGTACCCAATGAGATACTCACCAATAACACGACCCAGTCAGGCGAATAATCTGTCACATTTCGGATGTTCTTCAGGTCGGCGATCAAAAGCTCCTTGTCTGCCGTACTGAGGTTTACCGCGTCGGCCCTGGCAATTCCCCTCAGGTGGCGATCCATGATCATGATGTCGCGGCGAACGAGGAACCGCTCCTCCTCGGGTATATCGCGCATGTCCGTGAGGGTCGCAAACCGCTCCACCAACCGGTCATTCATGACCTTTGACTCAGCAAGCTTTTCTCGATCGGGGCGGGATAACGTGGTTGAGTCAACTGAATTGATCACATTTTCGATCCGGTTGAGGGATGCCGGAAAGTCCTTCGGTACGAGGTCAAGATTAACGGCGAAGTAGATCGGAACAATCCCAATCAGGATGAGCATCATTAGCCCGACGCCTTTCTGACCATCATTTTGTCCGTGAAAGAAGCTGACCAGGGTGCAGGTGAGGATCAACACCCCCCGTATGGCACGGGGCGGTGGTTGATTCTTTTTGGGCTCCTTGAAAAGGCTGTCGCCGTAGCTGGTTTTCCGCGTAAGCCTGCGGATGATATACATAATAATAATGGTCACGGTGAACCCAAAAAGGGGAGAAAACAGCAAAGATATGCCTATTTCCTTCGCCTTTTCCCAGTTGACCGAGTCGCCATTTGCACCCGGCAGCAGCGAGTAGGCCAGTCCAACACCCAGAATGGAACCGATCATCGTATGTGAACTTGAAGCCGGGATCCCGAGATACCACGTTAACAGGTTCCAGAAGATTGCTGAGACAAGGAGTGCCATGATCATCGAAATCCCATGAGCGACATCCTGATCCACCAGGGTCTCGACGGGGAGCAAATTAACAATGCTCATCGCGACGCCGATCCCCCCGAGCAGTACACCCAGGAAGTTCCAGATCCCAGACCAGATCACAGCGAACCAAGGCTTGAGGGAGTTCGTGTAGATGACGGTGGCAACGGCATTGGCCGTATCATGAAAGCCGTTTACAAACTCAAAACCACATGCGGCGACCAGGCACAGAACAAGCAGAACCGAGTACGCGAAGTCCAGTTCGAACATAGATACAATCTTCCGGTCGCAATCTAAATGGAATACTCTAGGGCTGCTTTATTTTTTGGTAAAAAATGCCCGAAGTCTTCCTCAACTTACTGTGGGTGAAGGGATTAGTTTGAATGAGGCCGCGTCGAATGTTGAAAGAGCCACGGCAATAATTCAGGTTCGCGATAGGCATTTACCCAACAGTTATGGCCAACGTGTTGATATTCTGTGTATCGGGGCGTTCCACCGACCCGGCGGAGCGCATCCACCATCTGCCGGGAGTGCCTCGGAAGCACCACCTCGTCACGACTGCCATGGAATACCCAAAGGGGGACATGACTAATCGTTGGTGCCTTGGTTGCATCGCCTCCGCCGCAGATCTGAATTCCGGCCGCAAACCGTCCGGGGAACCTGGCGATGATGTCCCAGGTGGCAAATCCGCCCATGGAAACTCCGGTTACATAAATCCTCGAACGATCAATAGATTCGCTGGTGATCAGTTCTTCAATCAGGGCAATGGCCAGGGCCATTGATTTGCCCGGATTTTTCGTGATGACGCCACCGTTTTCGAATTGCGACCACATCTCGCCCCGCGCACACTGAGGTGCTAAGACGTAACACGGATACTTTTTGCGATTATTCGGATCGAGAAATAACTCCTGAATGTGTTTTATTTGTGCCTCGTTGTCGTTGCCCCTTTCTCCGGCACCGTGGAAGAAGACGACTAATGGATATGTTGAATTTCCGTTGACGTCTGGCTTTAGCAAGCGATAGGGCAGGGTCCCGTCAATTCCGGTATAGATCCCTTTTACGAAAAGTGCATTTGACTGGGCGTTTGCCATCAGGGGAAAAAATAAGAAAAGCAATGTGAAGATGCGCACTGGATCAGCAGGTGTTGATAGATTTGTTTTGAAAAAAATGCGTTCCCGGATAGCCATGGAGATTGAACTGATGGGAGAGCAAATGGAATTGCTTCCCCAGAGAGCGCTCTATTGGCCGGCCCAGGACTTGCTTTTACTGGCAGATTTGCATTTGGGTAAGGTCAATCATTTCCGCCGGGCCGGAATTGCTGTTCCGTCGGGTGCAAATGACCGGAACATTGAACTGTTGATCGAGTTAATTGGTCTCACCCGGCCGAAACGCGTCGTGTGCCTTGGTGATCTGTTCCATAGCCATTACAATTACGCATGGGAAATGTTTGGCGAACTGGTGCGTTTGTGGCCTTCCATGTCGTTCGAACTTGTTGCCGGTAATCACGACATCATGAGCGAGCAACAGTATCTTCGAAACGGTATCGTGGTACGTGACCAAATGACGATTGGCCGGTTTATCTTTACACACGAACCTTTGGATCCCGTGCCCGCGAATCTTTATAATATTTCGGGCCACATACATCCAGCCGTGCGACTGGTGGGCAAAGGAAAACAGATGGTCACCCTTCCATGCTTTTCATTTGGAAAAAATCAAGGACTGCTGCCGGCATTTGGTACGTTTACCGGAACCGCGAAGATCAGACCGCGCAAAAACGACCGCGTTATTGTGATCGCGGAGGATAAATTAATTGAGATAGAATGAAACGTTTGTTATTCCTCCTGCTCTTGGGATTGTCGTCGGTGAGTCATGCGCAGGATACAACGCGATTGTCACTGCTTTTTCTGGGCGACGTGATGCAACATGATTCGCAAATCAACGATGCCTGGGATCCGGTGAGTAATCGCTACGACTATACGCATTGCTTTCGTTATGTGAGGCCGTATATCCAGGCCGTTGACCTCGCGATCGGAAACCTTGAGGTGACACTCGGAGGAAAGCCATACAAGGGTTATCCACAATTTAGCGCACCGGATGAGTTGGCCTTTGCGTTGAAAGAGATCGGTATGGATGTGTTGGTGACGGCCAACAACCATTCCGCAGACAGGGGGAAGAAAGGAATTGAGCGGACAATCCGGATTCTCGATAGCGCGGGGCTGGTACACACCGGTACTTTTGTCGAGGAGGTGGACAGGCTTAATGAATATCCCTTGCTGCTTAGTAAGAATGGGTTTGAACTTGCCTTGTTGAACTATACCTACGGAACGAACGGTCTTGCCGTACCGGTGCCAAATATTGTAAATCTGATTGACACCGCACTCATCCGGACGGACCTCGAGAAGGCACAGTCTCTTAACACCGATGTCATTATCGTCTTTATGCATTGGGGCAATGAGTACCAAAGTTTGCCGTCAAAGCAACAAAAAATGTTGGCTGAGTTTTGCTTTGCCCACGGTGCCGACCTCGTGATTGGTGCGCACCCACACGTGCTGCAACCTATGGAATGGAGGAAGGACTCGAGTCAACTGGTTGTCTACTCTCTGGGTAATTTTGTTTCAGGACAGCGCTCGAGGTACCGCGATGGCGGTGCAATGCTCACGGTCGAACTGGAAAAGGTTTCGTTTGGTCACGATAGCACAGTAACATCGATTGATAGTGTCGCTTACATACTCCAGTGGGTCTACCTTGATGCCGGCAAGAATTACACCGTGTTGCCCGCCCCGTTGTTTGAAGTGCAGCGCCGGGACACCATTCGTGAGGAAAAAGCCAGAATTGCGTTCGATACCTTCCTGTCTGATTCCCGCGCACTGATGAAAAAGCACAACATCAATATCGAGGAGACAAGTTTTACCCCGGCTGATACTTTGATGAAATACACGGTCTGGCTTACGACCATTTCTCCTGAGCGCGATTCGGTCGACGTGCCGGTATCACTGCCTTACGGCGTTGAAACGCACACAGACGCCGATGGCAATATCCGTTGCTATTCGGGTGAATTCTTATCGATTCAGGCTGCCCAAAAATATCGGCAAAAGTTGGCGGAACAATTTCCTGATGCTTGTGTAGAGCCTTTCGTCGCCGACGTTCGTGATGCCCTGTCACCAGTCACTGTCGATTAGCTGATCGGCTACCAGGGTAAAACTGTCCTTGAAGCTCACGTGCATTATGTCGAGGTTGGTGAACCGCTTCTTGCGGAATAATGTGCGATAACGGTTCAATGCCCATTG
>CAZIAG010000003.1:16437-25614 GCA_964537375.1 uncultured Roseivirgaceae bacterium | reverse complement strand
ACTTTTATGATATTGCAGACTTCCATCTGTTAAAGGGCAAGGGATTCAATTTTCATCCCCTGACATTGGTGGTCAATTACGCTTCTCAAAACGGCGTAAGCGAATTCTATAGCGGAGACCTTGCACTCCAGTACAAGCTGGATCCCGTTCAGGTCAAACAAGCCATGGTGTTCTTATGGCAGAAGGGAATGATCAATTATGATGAAAGGCGCGACTATGTCATCGTAAAGGACAAAGCATTTGCTTTAGTGCAGGCCTTCCGCGGCGATCGCGACTATGACAACCTCAAAATCCACTCTGTTACAGACGCGAGCGCGAATGCGACCTTGAATTTCGGTCGCCGTGATATGACTGTGAGAGGCGTTGAAGAATTCTATGTCAGCGACTCCCTGAATGTCTTTATCAGGCCCGACAGCAGTGTAATCACCATTCTGCAGAATCGGGACATCCGTTTTGACGGAACGGTCACGGCGGGCAACTTTGAGATCAGCGGAAAAGGGTTCACATTAAAGTACGACAGCTTCTTTATAAGTCTTACACATATCGACTCGATCAACTTTTTTGTCACTGAAATCAACAGCAGGGGCCAGCAGGTGCGAAGGAAAGTGAATAATGCGCTGGTAGGCGCGGATTCCCTGGCCGCTGCGGCAGGTGGACTCGGCGACATTTCGCAATCATCAGGAACGCTTTTCATCAGTCGGGCAAACAACAAATCAGGCAAAGAAAGTCTCCCGAACTACCCCCGATTGGACGCGACCACTGGAGGCGTTATCTATTTCGACCGGGCAGAAGTATTGGGAGGGGTCTACGATCGCTCCATGTTCTTTGCCGTTCCGCCCTTTAAGCTCGACAGTCTCAATAATGCCGATCCGGCGTCCATCAATTTCGATGGCACCTTTGTGTCGAGCGGCATGTTTCCTGCTTTCAAGGAAAAGTTATCTACACAACCCGACAAATCATTAGGTTTCGTTCATACCATACCTTCACCAGGCTATCCTCTCTATAACCGGGAGAGCAAGATGAATGGTGTGCTCACCCTTAACAATCGCGGATTACGAGGGGACGGACAAATCGATTATCTCGCCGTCTCCGTCCAGTCCCCGGATTTTGTTTTCTATCCGGATTCAGTTGTTACTCGTGGAACACGTGCATGGATAAGCAACAAGCAGTTCGGTCCGGTCAAATTTCCCCAGGCCTCGTTGCCCGACTATGAAATGAAATGGTATCCTAAACAGGATCGCATGCTATTGAAAAATTTAAGAGCGCCTTTCAACTTTTACGACTCCACAGCCCAGATGCGTGGTACGTTGACGATATCGGAAGAAGGCGTCGCCGGAGCGGGGAAGCTCGAAACCCGAGGCACAGAATTGGTCTCGCGGTATATGAAATTTAACGGTGAGGATTTTACCGCGCGTCACGCGCGATTCAACGTCAAGTCGGATGATCCGAACAAGAACCTGTTATCTGGAAATAACATTCGACTGAAATTCGACCTGGCTGAGAATTTCGCGGACATCAGTCCCGAAGTTGAAGGCGAAGCGGCCATTGATTTCCCCTACGCACAGTTCAAGACATCAATACCCAAAGCTCATTGGGATCTCGACGAACAGAAGATCACCATGACCAAGGATGCCAATGTGCCTTTGGAAAACTCGTACTTCTACACTACACGAAAGGAGCTCGACTCCCTCGTTTTCAACGCGGAGAAGGCTGAGTACGACCTGAAGACACAGGAGCTGCGGGTTAGTGGTATACCCCATATTGTCGTAGCCGACGCGATGATCACGCCCGAGAATAACGAAGTCCTTATTCTGGAAAATGCGAAAATCGGTACACTTAACAACACAACTATCGTCCTTGATACACTCAACGGCTACCATCGGCTTACCGAAGGAGTTGTTGACATAATCTCACGGAAGGAATTTCGAGGGCACGCCACCTACCAGTACGTAAATTTTCTTCAGGACACGTTCGCCATTAAAATGACCGACTTTCACCTTGAACCTATTTCCGAAACAGAATCCCGGAAAAAGGGAAGGTTCGGCTCGGTCGCAACAGAGCAAACCGTTGCTACGGGTGCTGTCTCGGCGAAAGATAGTCTTGTACTTGGTGCCGGTATGTTTTATAAAGGAGACATGACCATGTATGCAACGCGTCCCGCGCTGCAATTGACCGGATACATAAAGCTCGATCTCAAAAACCTGGCTTCGACCAATTGGATTGCCTACGAACAAAGTGGAGATGAAACGGAAGTGCTCATCAACTTCGACAATGCGGTTACAGAGACCGGCAAAAGGGCGCGCGCCGGGCTTCATTTTGGTGCCGACGACAATGATCTCTACATCACGTTCCTGAATGAAAAGCAATTGGACGACGACGACGACTTCTTTACTCCGAGCGGAACGCTTTTCTACGACAATGAATCCAAGGAGTTCCGCATCGAAGACCTCGAAAAGGCCGCGGGCAACAAACTGTCAGGTAAAGTGTTTTCCTACAACGATGAAACCCGACAGGTACGTTTTGAGGGACCCGTTACGTTAATGCATCATGGTCCGAAAAACTTTAAGATCACGGCTACAGCGATCGGGTCAGGAAGTATGGAGACGAACGAAATCCGCATGAACTCGTTCGTGATGATCGAGACGGATATTCCATCAGCAATTCTCGACATCATGGCGCGAGACCTGCAGGAAGTCATCAAGAACGAGGGGGCGGACGAAGGACTTGGAGACCAGACCGAACTTCTTTACAAGATCGCCGACATTATCGGGGAGCGAATGGTCAAAGACTATGAACAGCGCAGTCTGCAGGGCTATGTGTCCCTCTCCTCGCTGTCACCCCTGGCAAAACCCCTCGTTTTCTCAAATGTCAACATGAGGTGGTCACCCACGCAAAACGCATTTTTCAGCGAAGGCCCAATAGGTCTCTCCAATATCGGCACCAACGATATCAATGGTGGTTTTGAAGGATTTATGGAGGTCAAGCGAGACGAAAGCGGTGGTGGTATCTTTAACGTGTTCTTTAAAGCGTCACCCGATTCCTGGTACTATTTCGGGTTTGAAGGCAGCCGCCTATTGGTGTATTCGTCAAATGACGCGTTCAACAATCAAATCGCCAAAAGGACGAACGCGGGGAAGGCAAAGATCGGAGAGGTGGCTTTCGTGCCGGGCACCGAAGATGAGACGCTGGCATTCATCAACCGCTTCAGAAAGGACTATTATGGAATTGAGGTTCCTTATAGCCTGTATGACAGGGCGGCGATACCTGATAATAAACCTGCCGACAAGAAGGTCGAAGACGATGGGTTCTAGAGTCGTCTGAAACCAGATAACTCACCAACCGTAAAAGTTTGATACTAATGTTTGTTTCTCAGAGGCGTTGGGTTGTATTTTGTGCCCACTCGAAAAACGCGTATGACGACAGATTACATCAACACCAATAAGGATCGATTCCTTTCCGAACTTTTTGATTGGTTGCGCATTCCATCCGTCAGTGCCGACAGCCGACACAAGGCTGATGTACGCAAAGCGGCGGAGTTCATTAAAGAGAAACTTTCCGCGGCTGGTGCCGAAAAGGTTGAAATTTGTGAGACGAAGGGACATCCTGTTGTGTTCGGGGAAAAGTTTGTGGACGCCACTCTCCCGACGGTCCTTGTATATGGCCATTACGATGTTCAGCCACCGGATCCCCTCGATTTGTGGGATTCTCCGCCCTTCGAACCGGTGATCAAGGATGAAAAGATATTCGCTCGCGGCGCGTGCGACGACAAGGGACAGGTCTACATGCACGTGAAAGCCCTCGAAGTGATGGTGAAAAATAATGCCCTGGCGTGTAATCTGAAGTTTATGGTCGAAGGTGAGGAGGAAGTCGGATCAGATAACCTTGGCACTTTCGTGAAGGAGAACAAAGAGCGACTAAAAGCCGATGTAATTCTGATCTCGGATACGGCCATCATTTCGCTGGATCATCCTTCGATTACGACCGGCCTCCGCGGACTCAGTTACATGGAGGTTGAGGTGACCGGGCCAAACCGCGACTTACACTCGGGCGTATACGGGGGTGCCGTGGCTAATCCCATCAACGTGCTTTGTTCCATGATCGCTTCTCTGCACGACGAGAACGGAAGAGTAACGATCCCAGGATTTTACGACAAAGTTGCTGAACTCACGGCTGCCGAGAGGGAGGCGCTGAATCGTGCACCATTCGATCTCGAGTCATACAAGAAGGAATTAGGGATCGACGCCGTAAAGGGTGAAACGGGTTTTACCACCCTTGAACGGACCGGAATCCGACCCACGCTAGACGTTAACGGGATTTGGGGAGGCTATACCGGTGAAGGAGCAAAAACCGTATTGCCTTCAAAGGCAACAGCCAAGATATCGATGCGACTGGTTCCGAATCAGAACAGCGACGAGATCACGGAACTTTTTACGCGCCACATCCACGCCATAGCGCCCGAATATGTGAAGGTGAAAGTGACTGCGCATCACGGTGGCGAACCGGCCGTAACGCCGACCGACTCAAAGGCATTTCGCGCGGCAAGTCAGGCATTCGAAGAGGTCTGGGGGAAGACACCGATCCCAACGCGCGATGGTGGCAGCATCCCTATTGTCGCGCTCTTCAAAAAGGAACTTGGTCTCGACACCGTGCTGATGGGCTTCGGGCTCGACAGCGACGCGATCCATTCCCCAAATGAGCACTACGGCGTGAAAAACTTTTTGCTGGGCATCGAAACGATCGTTGCCTTCCACAAGCATTTTGGGAAGATGGCATAGGATCAAAAAAGACTGAGTGTACCTCCCTTTCGGAATTTGGTGAGGTCCAGAGGCGGAAACGCGCGTCCGGTGAAATACCTTCTTTTAGAGACGTTGAATAACTGATGTATGGCTTCCGCGAAGTTTCCTTCGCCCCTCATTCGCCGACCAAACTGCGAATCGTTGACGTTGCCTCCGTGGAGTTCGCAAACCTGATTCCACACCTTGTCAAATCGATCCGGGAAGTTCTTGCGAAGCCAGTCTTCAAATATTTGTCCGATCGCTCCGTTAAGACGCACCACAGTCATGCCCGCACCCAACGCACCATGCTCCGAAGCTTGTCGTAAGATTTCCGGGATCTCATGATGGTTCAGCCCGGGAATGATCGGGGCGTTCATCACGCCCACCGGCACACCGGCTTTTGCCAGCACCTCGATGGTGTTCAGCCGTTTTACTGCGCTTGCCGTACGAGGTTCCATGAGCCTTCGCAGCCCTTCATCCAGTGTGGTTATCGAAATGTAGACGTGAACAAGATTGTCGGCAGCCAAATCTTTGAGAAGATCGAGATCTCTTGTGATCAACCCATTTTTGGTAATCATACCGAGTGGGTGCCGATAACGGGCAAACACCTTTAAGATATTTCGCGTAATCTCGTATTTGCGCTCAAGTGGTTGATAACAATCCGTGTTGCCGGAAACTGAGATCGGTACAGCGTCCCAATCAGGACGAAGAATAAACTTCTCGAGGAGTTGCGGCGCATTCCGCTTTACCATGATCTTTGATTCGAAGTCAAGACCCGCACTGAACCCATAGTATTCGTGGGTGTTCCGCGCGTAGCAATAGATGCATCCATGTTCGCAGCCCTGATATGGATTCATGGAATACATCATCCCAAGATCTGGGCTCGAGACTTTATTGACGACCGATCGGGCGGTCTCTTCAAAGACCTGCGTCGACGGCGCTGTTAACATAGGCTCGTCAATTCCTTCAACGTGGTCTGACACGTATTCGGCTTTGAGAAACCTGTTGCCCGTTCGAATCTGCGCCCCTCGTCCCCTAAAATACCCGTCTCTCTGCTGATCCATTTCTAATTAAATTAGGTATAAATCTAATGTTTTTAGATTACACTGTTTCGTTCCCGTAGGAAAAAAATTGCGTTCTTGGGATCGTGACTTCTTCTCTATTCGAATACAATCCAGGACCAACGCAAGAATTAGTCGACCCAGTTCTCGACAAGGCGGGCGTCCGTTTACTAGTTCGCCGGGAAGATTTGAACCACCCGTCTGTGTCAGGGAACAAGTGGTGGAAGCTGAAGTATAATATCGCGATGGCTTCCGCCAACGGGCAAAAGCTGCTAACATTTGGTGGCGCATATTCCAATCACATCTACGCGACCGCCGCGGCCGCAAATGAATGTAAGCTTGAAAGTATCGGCATCATTCGGGGCGAAAAGATTACGCCGCTTAATCCGACTCTTGCGTTCGCAGAATCATGCGGTATGCGCCTTCACTATATTTCGCGTCAAGCCTACCGCGAACGATCGAATCCGAGGTTTGTTCAAGACCTTAAGGAAAGGTTTGGCGACTTTTTTCTGATACCTGAAGGAGGGACAAACGCCCTCGCATTAAAAGGATGTGCTGAACTCGCGGCGGAGTTGCTGAAGACGAATTTTGATATGATGCTGGTCGCTGTGGGTACGGGCGGAACATTGGCGGGTCTTGTCGCCGGATTTCGTGGTGCCCGACAGATAGTGGGTGTGCCTGTCCTTAAGGATGCGCTCTTTCTCAACAAATCCATAAGTGACCTCATCACGGCCTTCAGCGATGAGGATTATGGAAATTGGTCATTGTTGACATCGTACCATCACGGAGGTTATGCCAAGGTAACGACGTCGTTACTTGAATTCATTCGGGCCATGAGGATGAAGCATAACCTCCCTTTAGATCATGTGTATACCGCCAAGATGATGTGGGCCCTCTTCCGCGAAGCAGAATCGGGTGCATTCCGTCGTGGTACCACCATACTAGCCCTTCATACCGGAGGTTTGCAAGGGTCAATCAGATTGTTTGATGAGAAAGGCGTCACACAAACATAAAAATTGCTGCAATCAATGTCATGGCGATGATGAACCACCGGTAGGTCCCTTCGCTTAGTTTCTTAACGACAAAAATTCCAAGCAAGCCACCCAGAACGATGACCGGGATCGTGACAGCATCAAGGGCAAAGGTGTCCAGATCAATCGTCTTCCATATCCAGATATGCAGAGGAATCTTGAACCAATTGATCACCATAAAGAACCACGCTGTCGTCCCGATAAAGGCATTCTTAGGAAGTCGCATCGAAAGGAAATAAAGTGCCATCACCGAGCCTGCAAGATTTCCGACCATCGACGTAAAACCGCCGGCGACACCTGTTAGCACAACAAACCATTTGAAGTCGGGCACCTGCGTACGCCGCCTTTCAAGCCAAATCATGATACCCAGGCTTACGGCAATTATGCCCGCCATCACGACCTTGAAGACATCGTCATCAATGGTACCGCCTATCCAGGTACCCAGCAGCGTACCCGCCATCGCCCAGGGGAAGAGTTTCCTCAAGTGATGCCAGGATGCATGCCGATGATAATACCATACGCCAAGAACGTCGGCAAAGCAAAGCATGGGCAGGAGGATACCTGACGACAGCTGACCGCCAAAGACCGCGGCCAGCAAAGGCACAGCCACCATCCCCGCACCATGGATTCCTGTTTTCGACATGCCGATGAATAGGGCAACCAGTAGAAATACTGTAAATTCGGCGGGCGTGAAATTGTAGGAGAAAAGGTCGATCAAAAAGAATCGTTTACGCGGCTAAGATGTCGTATCAATGATCGTTTTGCAACTGTTTACTGCGCCTAATAATCTTTGGGCCCAACCAAAGCCAGAGGCCCGTCAGCGAGAGTGTCACGAGACCGATCCCCGAAAGGTTGGTATAGATGAGTTTAAAAAGATCGTTGATAATCGAACCATCATGAACATGTTCGATCCAATCGGCGTGTCGTTGTCCAAGTGAGAGTACTTTCCCTGTGGTGGCGTCTACTTGTGCCTCCCAATAGCCATGGTAAAACTGAACTTTAACAATCCCATCGTTGGGACGCACATCCATACGATCAATCTTGTTGCCTGTATGACCCGCCTGGGCCATCGCTTCCTCGGCTGCGCGCGCAATATCATGCAACGCCTTCCACCTTGTCATATCAACGGATGATCCAGTCCGTGTTGCAGGTTGGAGCAGAGCGACATCCTTTTTCCAACCAAGAATCAAACCGGTGACAGCCATAACCAACGTAAACACCGCTAGTGTTACACCAAACCATCGATGCAGAAACCGAAATCCACGCAGGCTTTTTACCAGCCTCTCCAGGGTTACAAGCATAAGTCCGAGAACATTTCATATTCATCCCACCGTCGCCCGGCCAAATCGCGATGACACGAGACGGTTGAACTTTTTCAAGGTAAACATTTGGTGGTACAAGCGTGATAAAACTATGTGAGCGGCACCGCAGCTACCGGTTAAAAGGGGCTGTTGAGAGCAAGGTCGATTCGGCTTACGACGGTTGAAAAATCCTCCGGGTTTTCAACGAAATCCAGTTCGTTACATTGATTAAGAGAAGTTTTCCCTGACAGGGCAGACTCGATGAAACAATCTCCATCCACTCCGGATCCCGGGTCGTCCAATTCAACTACCCCACACCGTACCCGGATTATGGGTGATGTTCCGGCCGTTCTCCAAACTGATCTATCCCTTCCGGGTTTGGCCTCGTACACATAGACCACGCGATTGTCGGACGGCAACGGTGCATCCAACGTGTGGCGACAATAACCCTGTCAGAAACTTTGAGAAGTTTATGGTTATGGTTTCCAGGTCGAAAATTATCTTCATCAAACACAGCCAGTTGCGCATGGCTTTGGTTGTAGTCTGGATATGGCTACTACTCATCCCCATACTCTCCCTGGCCTGCTTTCAGGGTGCGCGGCGCATCCAGAGATGTCGCAAAAAAGTTGTCGTTTTGGAGGGATGTCCCGTAGATATCCCGTAGATATCCCGTATATGTGGCGTAAAAGTCGTCTCCTTTAGAGAGACGCAGCCTCTAGGTTTAGAATCCTTTTGCCCTTCGTTTCCATTAAGTTCCGCCAATACACAATAAAAACCTTACGCAAACGTTTCGAGCGAAACATGCGTACGTATTTCACCCCAAAGGCGTCCTAAAACTACACGTGGCTAATGCGGGGGCGTCATTTTCAGAACTCTCACTATTCGTCGATTACTTCTCGCGAACGAAGGTGATTGTTGAATTCTAAATTTTGCCGGACACCAATGATTTGAGATCATAGCCATTTTTTCCTTCGGAAGATCCACAGGAAGAGAAGAGATGAAAAGATCA
>CAZIAG010000003.1:0-16427 GCA_964537375.1 uncultured Roseivirgaceae bacterium | reverse complement strand
GGATATGGGTGAAGTTCATGCCATAGATGCTCGCTATAAGGGTCGGAGGCATAAACACGACGGTAACAACGGTAAATATCTTAATCACTTGGTTTTGTTCGATGTTAACCAGGCCCAGAAAAGTGTTCTGCATATACTCCAGTCGTTCAGAACTGAACTGAGAGTGCTGCAGCAAGGATGCGATGTCGCGAATTATGATACCGAGCCGTTCGCTTTCAATTTTGTTGAATTCCGGGATTCGGATAAGCGAACTCACCACTCGTTGTTTCTCCGTGATCGTTTCGTGGAGTAACATGACGTTTTCCTGTAGCCGTGCAATCCGCAGGAGCAAATCTTGTTTGAGCTCGCGCTGCGACAATAGCTGGCGGCTCACAATACTGATCTTCCGATTGCTGTTCTCGATGAGGTCGGCGTCGGCGTCGATGCGGGCTTCGAGAATGGTCAGGAACACGTCCAAACCATGCTCTTTAGTTTCCGTGTTCATCGATTTGAGTCGGCGGACGGCATCTGCGAATGTCCGGAGATCGCCTTGCCGGTAGGTAAAGAGAATATTTCCCTTCAGAATGAAGGTCACTGTTTGGGCCACCATCTCGTCGTCGATACTCACAAATCCCAGGTTGATCTCGATGGTCTCCTCTGTTTCCAGGAACCTGGAACTGCTTTCTATCTCCTGGAGTTCCTGGGACGTAAAAAATTCGATACCGTAATGCGTCTCTACGAATTTGCGTTCCTGCTGGGTCGGCGACTGCAAGTCGATCCAGATCACATTCCCCAAATCGAGGATGTCCTCGAGGGCGGGGTTCTTTTTCTGCTCAATCTTTCCGTTCGTTATCGTGTAAACGCGAATCATTCCAAAAATTTCCGCCGCAATTTATTACGCAATAATCAAAACTGCGAATTGCCGTGCCACAGTCCATGGATCCCAAACAGCGGTATCAAACAAATTTGTGCCATGGCATAAAGTGTCGTATTTTCGATCAGGTTAGTCTCTTATTCCGAATGATCGTCTGTGGTGAAGTTTGAAAAATGACCGCAGTATCTGGAAATGGGATAGGGGTATGAAACCCATGGATTATGAAGCCCGATCGGAGCATCTTGACATCTTAGTGCAGAACTTATGAAGCTAACACGGAAACAAGCCCTTAAGACGATGGCCGCCGGCGCAGTCGGTACCTTGTCGTTACAGGCCTTCGCAAAAAGCGCAGAGCAATTTATCTCCAGGCCCCTGAAGGGGAACATCAATCATTCAGTATGTCAATGGTGTTATCCCTCAATTCCACTGGATGAACTTGCCCGCGCGGGGAAGGCCATGGGACTATCGTCCGTGGAGCTTCTGCGAGCAGACCAATGGCCGGTCGTCATTAAGCACGGCATGACATGCGCTATGGGTTATGCGACGAACATAGGGCTGGACCGTGGCTTCAATGATCCAAGCCTTCACGAACAACTGCTTAAGGACTATTCTGAAGCCATCCCCAAGGCGGCCGATGCCGGTCTCAAGAACCTGATATGCTTTTCCGGCAACCGAAATGGCCTATCTGAGGAACAGGGCCTGGAGAACTGCGCGAAGGGCCTCGACCCCGTAGTCAAACTGGCTGCTCGTTATGATATAACGATTACGATGGAGTTGCTGAACAGCAAGAAGGACCATAAAGACTATCAATGCGATCACACAGCATGGGGTGCGCATCTTTGCGAAAAGGTAGGATCAGAAAACTTCAAGCTGCTATACGACATTTACCACATGCAAATCATGGAGGGCGACGTTATCGCCACAATCCGAAAATACAAGGATTATATCGCTCACTACCACACAGGCGGCGTACCCGGCCGTCATGAAATCGACGAAACGCAGGAACTCTACTACCCGGCCATCATGCGCGCGATTGCCGAAACCGGTTTCAAGGGACACGTCGCGCAGGAGTTCATTCCCTCAGCGGAAGAACCTCTGAAATCTCTTGAAGCCGCCGTTAAGATCTGCGACGTTTGACGTGCATTTTGCTGCTCGTGGCTCATCTCCCCTTATGCCGCCGGCCCACGGGCTTTTAATTGCCTTGTCCATACTTCGTAGATCATCGCTGCTGTATTGTGCCTTCAAAGCTCCGCTATACTATGGGATTCGTTGCCCCTAACGTAGTGTATTATAGCGCGTATGTTAACGTTTCGACGAATGTTGCTAAGAAGCCACGCGGCGAGGTTGAATCTTCAACAACCTTGTTCCATGATCGGGAGGCAACGATGATCCCCATTGGGGCAAGTGCCAATCTATTCGTATCGTTTTCGATGAATTGTCGAAAAGTGTGTGAGAAGCACACTTTTCCTGGCGCCCATCCTTTCTTTTATTTGGGAAAAGTACAATGATGACACGTGTCTCTTCCCTTATCCTGGTGTGCGCAATAACCACGACAGGGTTTTCGCAAGTGCAAACGGATCGGTTTCTTGTGAAATTATTGAAACAACGGGACAATGCCTGGTTTCAAAGCATTCTGGATCATGCGGAAGAGCACCGCATTCAAATCATCTACACTCGTATCGATCGGGATCAGCATAACAAGCCCACATTCACGCATTATCATTTTAGGGTGAATGACAACGAATACTTTAATCCCGCTTCCACTGTGAAGCTTCCACTCGCCCTGTTGTCCCTCGAAAAGCTCAACCGCATGGGCATTCCCTCCGTTGGTCGTTCCACGCCCATCCTTTTCGACAGCGCCCGTAGCGGTCAAACCATAAAGCACAAAGATGAAACATCCGAAACCGGTCTTCCCTCCATCGGCCATTTCATCAAAAAGGCTTTACTCGTCAGCGACAACGACGCCTATAACCGAATGTATGAATTCGTGGGGCAAGCGGAGATCAACCGTTCTCTGCATGCCAAAGGTTATCCAAATGTTCGAATCACACATCGGTTCGTGGCGTTAACGGAAGAGGAAAACCGGTGCACAAATCCGATCAGGTTTGTTTCCGAAAATGGCGACCTTATCTTGTCGCAACCGCCGGCTTGCAACACGGATTCATTCGACTTTTCAAGAGTAGAAATGGTTGGACGCGCCCACTACAGGCGTGGTGTACTGATCGAAGAACCGATGAATTTCTCGCGCAAGAACCGCGTTCCCCTAAGAGATCTGCATAATATTTTGTTGTCAGTCATGTTTCCGGAGGACGTAGCTGCGGATCGGCGTTTTCAACTCACCGATGACGATTATCAGTTCATGTACCAGTACCTGTCACAATTCCCCGGGGAGACCAACTATCCGAAATACGATCCCGAGCAATACTTTGACTCTTACGTTAAGTTCTTCTTTCGCGATAGTCTACACACGACGTTGCCTGAAGGCGTACGCGTTTTCAACAAGGTGGGATGGTCCTATGGATTCATGATTGATGCATCCTATGTCGCCGATTTCGAAAATCGTGTGGAATTCATGCTCTCGGCTGTGATATACGCCAACGAAGACGGTATTCTCAACGACGACAATTATGACTATGACACCGTCTCGCATCCATTTCTTTACCAACTCGGTCAAACGGTCTACGAATACGAACTAACACGCAAACGGCGATTTCCGCCGAACCTGGAACGTCTCCGTGTAAAGTATGAAACGCGTGCAGAAGATGACCGTCCTGTTGTGAGGGACGTCGAAAATTAGCGTGTGTCTATCGCGCCGATAGCCTTATTGACCCATCGTCGGCATCGATGACAATGTTCGCATTTCCGCCCGGCAGAACAAGTTTTCTTAGGTCGTCATCCTTTTGTAAAGTCTGGAACGCCTCCCCTGTGGATATTCCCGTGTCATCGTAGCTGATCGTGAACGTGCCCCCTCCGGAAAAGATGCGCAGGTCAAGATCGCCATCGTCCATGTCAAAGCGGTAAGTCCCCCCGTCAGACAATGCTGTCTCAAGCAAAAGGTCACCGTCATCAAGATCGGCCTTTACTAACGAGAAGCGGCCCCCGTAGATCTCGGCGTCGCCATCGTCGAGCTCGAGTGACAACTCGCCCCTTCCTCCATCCATGCGCAGGACGCCGTCGTCGAGTTTGAAGTTAAACTTGCTTCCACCGCAATCGGTTACCTCAACGTCGGAGTCATCGGCAGTTATCGAAAGTGCCCCATTGATATTTTTGATGAAATAATCTCCGTCATCGCCGCGAATTAGAAGGCTGACGCCCTGCGGTGCCTCGATCGCAATCTTATGCTCCTCGCGCCAGTAAGCAATGAGACCCGTCATACCGGCTTGCTGATGTTCGCGAATGATGAGGTCGCCGTCCACAGTCTCCACGTCGACGCGAAAGTCTTCCGTTGCTTTGTATATACCCTTCATGACGACCTTCCGGTCGATTTTGACATGAGCGGTCTGGCGGTCCGACCCTATAATTATGACCTCCGCATCAGTGGAGCGAAGGTCGATCTTTCCATCCGGCCTAATGGAATAAGTCTTGTCGAGGTGGAATTCTCCGTCTTGAGCGTTACCCGTGAGCACATGGCACAGGACAACACCGACGATTAGAAACTGTTTCATAAAAACTTGAGGTAGTAATCGTAACTATGATGCTACGCCGTCGCCAAGGGTTGCACGTATCGGCAACAAAATGTCAATCTTTGGCATCTGTGTCGCCGTCGTCCAGTTTCTTGAGCTCTTCGTCGATGATCTTTTCAATCAGTTCGCGTTGCCGTTCGTTTACAGTCTGGTCCACCTTTGCCTGCTTTTTCATAAAACGCAGCATCGCATTCTTCTTGATTTCATAGGCAATGAAGACCGTGTATTTATTCTCCTTTTCGTTGAAGTATTTCTTTTCGCCGATCTTTCGCAGGTCGGCGATGTCGGTGTTGACTACCTGGCGTGCCAGGCTTTGAAACTTGTCCGCCACATCGGCGGCATTTTCATTCTCGGTCTGGCCCAGATACTGGTCTGCCACCTGTTTCATGGTGGTATTTACTTGTCCTGCGAGCTGTGTTTTGGCATCGATATCTGCCTTTCCTCTGGCAATGTTGTCCTGAGAACTTTCGCCCTTGCCTGTAGCCCGGAAGAACCGGTTATTTGACTCATATGCATTACCCTGGAATGGTTCCCTGACCTTTTTTCCCAACGTTGCCGAAGAGCAGGCTGCGAGCGCCACCAGGGCTGCGAGCCATAAGTATCGCGAGGTTTTCATAACCGTTCTGATTTTAGCTGATAATTACGAAAAATTATGCCATTTTTCTTATCAAACTTTCGCAATTACCTGCCACCGAAAGGCCCACATCCAACGCACCGTGTAATCGACAAACCCTGCCTGCGCGAGGATTTCTCGCAATTCCTTTTTCTTAAAAGCCCTTAGTACCGAAACGGGAGCGTCGTTTCTGACCATCTTAGATTTTGAAAACATTCGGGTCAGCCAGGCAATTGAATACCAGGCCAACGGATGGCGATGGATGTCATTGATAATAACAGCAGCCCCGGCTGTCCGCGCCCTCTTCAAGAATTCAATCAGCTGGTGGTCGGTAAAATGATGAAAAAACAGGGTCCCGAAAATCACATCGAAACGTTCGGGTGCAAAGTCCGGCGAAAGTATGTCGGCGACTTCGTAGTTTATGTAGTCCTCCAACGGAGTCTTCCTGCGCGCATATTCAATGATGAAAGGATTGGCGTCGACGCCTGTCAGTGTAAGGTAAATGCCTTTGGACCGTGACCATCGGCGTATCAATCGAAGCGCTTCGCCACTGCCGCAACCTACATCCACGATTGACGTCGGGACGGGTCTTGTACTTTCCATCAGACTCGCAAGTGCATTAAGTGTGACGCGGTTTCCCCCGAGAAGATTGTTGATCGTATCCAGTTCACGAAGCGTTTGAAAAACCTCTTCTCCTGAACAGTTCAGATCATCCATGATCTCAGTTTGCGTTGATCGGACTGCAAAGCGCCCCATACACTAGATGTTTTCGATCTCGAGCACCATACTTTCCATGGTCAGACCAGGCCCAAACGCGAAGCTGAGGATATGTTCATTCACATTGTTGCGCCCGATAGAGCGCACCAGTTCCTTGAGGACAAAAATAACGGTGGCCGACGACATGTTGCCGTACTGTTGAAGGATCGAATAGGCATGGCGGTTTTGGTAGGCGGTAATTCCCAATGCCTTTTCTATCGATTGGAGAATTCTTTTACCTCCGGGATGGAGGGCAAAGTGTTGAATGTCGGACAGCCTTCGGGCGATTTTGCGCATTAGTGAATCCGTTAGATTGGCGATACCTCCTCGAATAATGTCGGGTATGTACGACGAAAGTTTCATTTCAAAACCGAGGTCGCCGATCGTCCAGGCCATGTCGTTCGCGCCTTCCGCTGAGAGATCGCTGTGAAAGCCTTTGAGTCGCAAACTCAAAGACTCTCCGCCCGAAGGCTCAACCAGGATTGCCCCTGACCCATCCGCGAACAGAGCGTTTGCCAAAAGATTGTCCTCACTCGGTACGGTTTGGAAATGCAGGCTGCAAAGTTCGGTGCAAACGATGAGCACCTTCGCCGCTTTGTCGGTAGCACATAACGCATCAGCAAGTTTAAGGGCGTTGAACGCCGCATAGCATCCCATAAAGTTTATGGCAGTACGTTGCACCGTGCTACGTAGCCCGAGTGCCCTGACAAGGTCGATATCGAGACCTGGTGCATACATTCCTGTACAGCAGACCACCACCAGATGGGTCACCCGAGAGATATCAAACGCCGGCACGGTACGCAGCATATCGTTCACTGCCGCAACACTCAGCTTCGTCGCATGCCTCCTGAATACTTCGAGCCTTTGTTCAGTGGTGGGAGTTCCGTTGCGCGCCGAGAAAAGGCTGTTTCCCGCGGGTTTTCCAAAGTCTTCCAGTACACTATGACGATATTGGATTCCGCTCTCGCGGAAGATCGCTTTTAATTTTCGACCATCACCGTTTCCGTTAAGCTGCATAGACTGCAACATAAACTCAGCGATCGTCGATTGCTCAAATCGATGCGCAGGCGTTGCCGTTCCAATTGCGGTGATAGAGCTCATCTTCGGATATCAATAATAGTTCAAAAACCGCTAAATTGTTTTGAAAACTACCATATGTTCAAGCGGTCATCCTGGCTTCACCTGCGCTTGCCTTTTTCGTGGTTTCTGCTTCCCGTATTCCTTTTCAGTTTGAGTGTTTCACCGAATTTTAATGGCGCGCGAATGGGTTGGGTTCTTTTTATCGTGCATTTTCTGCTCTACCCGGCAAGTAACGGCTATAACAGCTATTTCGACAAGGACAAGAAAAGTATCGGTGCATTAAGGAACCCTCCCCCTGTCTACCCGGGGTTGTACTACCTTTCGCTTTTCCTTGACCTCGCCGCCGTGATCCTTGGGTACGCCTTCGTGAGTCCAACTTTTGCCGCGATGCTGTTGATCTACGGACTGGTTTCAAAAGCGTATAGTCATCCGCGGATCAGATTAAAAAAATATGCCGTTTCCAGTTGGCTGATCGCCGGTTTCTTTCAGGGCATTTTCACTTTCGTCATGTGCTATTGCGGTGTGAATGATTTCAGCATTATCACGGCCCTTAATGAAGATGTACTGCTTGCCGGCGCCCTCACCACAGTTATGCTTTGGGCGAACTATCCCATGACCCAGGTCTACCAGCATGAAGAAGACACTGAGCGCGGCGACAAAACATTGAGTATTGTTTTGGGTATAAAAGGCACGTTCCTTTTTGCAGCGTTTATTTTTTTGCTGGCCACCATCGGGTTCTACCTATACCTACGGGAATTCTTTGGAATGCGCAATGGAATCATTTTTCTGCTGAGTACTATTCCTGTTTTATTATACTTTTCGTTTTGGTTTCTGGCGGCACGCAAGGATTCGTCCGCTGCAAATTATTCCCGAACGATGGGCTTAAACGTGATCTCTTCCACCTGCCTGAATGGCTTCTTCACATATCTCTTCCTGAGCAAAACACATTTGCTACAACTTCTGGTTTAGCGGCCCGATCAGAATAAATCTCCATGTGCTTGTCGAATCATGAAATCGGCAACGCGGCGGGAACGGCGGAAGACGGCAACGGCAACCGAAGAAGTCACCGTCTTCCCAAAAAGGTTTTGCACCCATCGACCATAACGAAGCCGCTGAGCAAAGAGACGCGCCCATTCGCGTTCGTAGCCGGCTTCCATTTCGGATCTTGACATCTTGTTTTCGCAAAACGCGGCGACATAAGCCGCTACCAGCACACCGGAATGGATCGCCATGGCCATGCCATTTCCACACAGCGGGGCAATCATTCCGGCGGCGTCGCCTGCAAAGAGTATATGGTTATCGACAGCCCCCTTTGTCCGGAACGATACCTCGTTAATGACTTCGGGGCGTGGAAGTACGAAGTCGCTATTGATAAATATGTCGCGAAGTAAAGGGTTCCGGTGAAGAAAGGACCGTTCCAATTCAGGGATAGTACCGGCTTTCCGCAACTGTTCGCGATCGACCAGGTAACAAAGGTTGGACTTCCCGTTCTCGATGCGACTGATCCCGCAATATCCACCGGGAAAATTGTGTAGCGCTACCACATCGTCCCGATGTTCGCATCGGACATGATACTTTACAGCAACATAGGGCGATCTCTTAGCAATGAACGGTCTGTTCAACGTGACATCCAGGCGCGATCGCTTTCCAAAACCGCCCACGACTACATCGGCCGCGAGAGTGGCTTTGTTGGTCTTCACGACAAATTCATCTCCATCAAAACGCACATCCGTGACTTCTTCGTCGAGCCTGAACTCCACACCTCGCTCCAGCGCTTTCCGAAAGAGGTGGTCATCAAAGGTATATCGGCTGATTCCGAAGCCACCCAAATCCAGCGGAACGGTGACCGAGTCGCCGGAAACCGACGAAAGTTGGAATTGCCGAATCTCAGGCACCGCGAAGTCATTGGGGAAAAGTTCACTCCGTTTCAAAAACGGCCTGGCTTCGTTAGAAACGTATTCGCCACAAACTCGATGAAAAGGGTATGATTTTTTTTCGATGACCTGGCAGGGAATACCGTATTTCACCAGTTCCATGGCGGCAACAAGGCCAGCGAGCCCTCCCCCAACTATCACGGCTTTTCTCAAATTGATTCCCAGGGTTTCAAAATGAAATGGAACTGGCGATGATATTCACGAAACGCCAAGAAAAATAATGGTTTGGTACAAATGTTGGGTAACCTTTTGCGTTCAAATAGTGTTTAATGACATATAGTGGCTTTATGGATACGAAGTTGGAATCGAGGGGCGACGCCCTGAATGTGCTGCTGGTGGGGAACAACCCCATCGATCTGGGCAGCACCCTGGAAAAGATTCGGCAAATAAGGGGGAGGAAAGTGATCACGGAGATCGCTTTTGATCTGAAAAGCGTCCTGGAACGGCTTGTGAGTTTCAGTCCCAACTACATCATCATCGATGACAACATCGGCAGGACGGAACTGTCGCAAACACTTGAAGCGCTGATGCAGCGCCGAAAGACCCGCAATGTCCCAATCACCATTATCAAGAATTCGAACTACGAGGAAGCAACATCATCGACCGGCGTATTGGATTTCCTGCTGAAACAAAATTTTTCAGCGGAAGCGTTTTATCGGACCATTATGAACTCGCTGAAGATCCGACGAACACAGCGTCTACTCTCCGGAATGTATCGCAGGAGCCGGCGTCAAAGGCTGGCATTCTGAGCGGTCAGATCTGGTCTTCGAGGCGGAATTCCTTTTTCAGCCGTTGTCCATCCCGTTCGAGGACAAGGGAGAGCTTTTTACCGGGCCGGTGATTAAACATCGCGTTGATCAGGTTGAGGCTCAACGCAGAACCAGCGAGGCCGTTTACAGAGACGATGATATCCCCTTCCTGCACCCCTGCCTTCGCGGCTGCTGATTCCCGTCTTACTGCTGTGATCTCATAAACGTCGAGGTATGCACCCTTCGCTTTTACAGTGATTCCGCTCAGGTTGAAGTGAAAGGGCTTCCTGAAGGACCCGTTCTTCTTCAAATACATTTCCTCTTTGGGAAAATTAAAAATCACGGTGAACCGACTTAGCGATTCGCCGCCGATAGCGCCATTGCGGTCAGTATTTGAAAGCTTAAGGCTGTCGAAGTAGCTGTTGGGATCGGGAAAACTTACAATAGCGTCTTCGAGAACATAATTTCCAAGATGCAGTTCTTCGACCCGACCTATTTTTCCTGTTATCTCTCCACCTAACCCCCTGCCAATAACGCTGCTGACAAATCGTTCCGGAACACGGATACGATCATCGGTCATCGGGTCCAGCATCAGGCCGTGGCTGGCGCCTGAGTCAATCAGAAGCTTTGCAGTAAATTGAGTGCCGTCAGCCAATACCACCGGCGTTGTAACGTATGGCTTGGTGTCCTCGATTCTGATAGGAATCGTCTGATATCGCCTGCTCTTCCGGAACCGGCGCGGGTGCATCAAGGTCAGGACCTTTTTTTGGTAATCGATCTTGACGATAAACCGACTGAACAATTCGTAACCGATAATCCCGTGAACA
Organism: uncultured Roseivirgaceae bacterium; assembly: GCA_964537375.1. Classification (GTDB taxonomy): domain Bacteria; phylum Bacteroidota; class Bacteroidia; order Cytophagales; family Cyclobacteriaceae; genus Chryseosolibacter. The sequence goes on along the minus strand of CAZIAG010000003.1, from coordinate 5,932 downwards.
TCCGTACCCAGATAATTGCGAAGTTCCAGGTAGTCATCTTCAAGGACAAGAAGCGCGTGACCCCGGCCGACGACACCCGGCATGTCTAGCGACACGTTGTTCGTGACGTATGCATCGACGAGTTTCTCTCCTCCTGGTCCGGAGATGGTGTACTTTCTGGAATACGCAAGATTGAGTATGTCGCTAAACGATTTTTCGGTGAGTATTGCGGTCCTGACGCCAGTGTCCAGTATGAAGCGGAGCGGCAGCGCGTGATTGAGCACGACCGGGACAACTATGAGGTTATTATATATCTCTATCGGTATTTGAACTTTTGTCTGTCCGTTAGCTAGTGAAAAGCCGAGCGTCTGCCCACGGCTTGGCAGCACGCCAACCAAGAGAATGACAACCGAAAAGAGACATCTCTTCATGAAGATTCGGGACCTTTGTTTTCAATATAAGGGAATTTTAGCAGAGAATTTATTAACCCACTTTGCGTGATAAAGCGGCAACCGCCTGCGCGGGTGTTTTAAAGACTCGCAGGACATCCAGGTAAGAAGGGTCAAGAAACCCCTCATCCGACATTACCTTCATTTGCTGCAGCAGCGGGCCGAAGAACCCATTGACATTAAGCACTCCAACCGGCTGGCGGATAAGCCCCAATTGTCTCCAGGTAAGTATTTCTGCGAGTTCTTCGAGGGTTCCCCATCCTCCCGGAATCGCCAGGAATGCGTCGGCCAATTCAGCCATCCGCTGTTTGCGTTCGTGCATGCTTCCAACAACTTCAAGACGAGTAATCCCGCGATGACCGACTTCGCGGGCCAATAGGAATTCAGGAATTACCCCCGTTACCTCTCCCCCTGCCTCCATGACGGCGTCAGCCAAGCTGCCCATAAGGCCGACATTGCCTCCGCCATAAACCAGTGACGCGCCAGCGCGGACCATCTCTGTTCCGAGCATCCTGGCCGTGTCCCGAAATGCATGATTAGTTCCAGATGAGGATCCGCAGAAAACGCATATGCTCATCGGAATGCCCGCAGACCATTAGAATTTGTTGTCGTGCCTGTTTTTGCTCACCATCTTATTTGGAAAAATCCATGGTGAAATAATGGCAAGAATAAAGAGCAGGATAACGACGAAGAAGGGCCACCAGTCTTGCAATCTTTCTATCATAGCAAACCGTTTAGAATGCGTAAAAATAATGCATTGGGCCGATAATTATTGAAACATGGGAAAATTGTTTTAAGTTAAACCCACGTACAGGCGAGCATTCTAAAACGGCGAGGCCACATGAAGAAGTTTTTGATTTTCGTTGCGATCGGCGTTGTTGTGCTGGTTGCTCTGCTGACGATCATCAGTCACCTTCAGCGGAAGCAGGAAAAATCCAAAAGCCCGGAAGAAGAAGTTATTTTTTCGGACGGCGAATTGCGCATACGGGTTTTTTACAATCGTCCCTACAAGAAGGGAAGGGAGATCTTCGGCGGATTGGTTCCATTCGACACGGTATGGCGCACGGGCGCAAATGAAGCCACAACTTTCGAAACGAACCGCGATCTCGTGATTGAGGGAAAGCGGCTGTCGGCCGGTAAGTACTCATTGTGGACAATTCCACGCGCTGATAGCTGGACAATCATCTTCAATTCCGAATATGGTCAGTGGGGTATCAACTCCAAGGGAGCAGCGAATCGCGACCCAGCCCGCGATGCCTTGAGTGTAACCGTGCGCCCCGTAAAGCAAAATCAAGTGTTCGAGCAGTTCACGATCACTTTTGAAGACACCGGCGACGACGCTGAAATGGTCCTCATGTGGGACCAGACGGTGATCCCGATGCCGTTCTCTTATTGATCGCCTTGTTGTTGCCTCCTTCTGACGACAGCCTTTATCGTCAGTTTCTTTTCGCCGGGCTCGGTCGCCGGGATCGCATTTGCGAAATACGTGAGGCGGCTCTGATCGATCCCTTTTCCTATGAGGTAATTTACAATCGCCTCTGCCTGTTGCCAGGTTCGATCGTTATGCCATGTAGTTCTAATGACGACGGTGTCGCGCTCGTAAAGTTGCCCCAGGGAATCGATATCTGAGTAGACGTAATGAACGGAGTCGTAAACGACTTCAGTGAGATCAAGATCAGACTGAACAGAATCCTGCCGATAGCCTTCCATGAGTACTTGCACCTCAAGGCCCAAATCAGGATTCCCATTTAGCATGCGCATAAAGCGCTTCATTTCGGACGATGAACCGGTGTAAACGACATCACTCGAGTAAGGTTCGAACTCAAAACCGGTCAGCGGTAATTCGTCACCCTCTGTCAGCGGCTTGATCATCACACCTACTCGTTCCAGCTGCGGGATGGTTTCGCCGGTCAAATCAAACTGTTTTACGTAGTAAGTCAGATGGTCGAATTCCGGGTCTACAGCCAGTTCATACACTGTGCCCTCTTTCAGAAAAAGAAAGAAGGTTCCGTCCTGGCCGGGTCTGATGTTCCACACGCGATCGCCTGTGCGAACGTCGGTGACGCTTATGTAAACGGCATTTGCATTGGGTCCCGCAATCTTGCCCTCGAGCTTCATCATGCCGGTGGGCCTTAGCTCGTCAGGGAAAAGGAATTCGAAGATTTCATTCCTTCGCTCGCCTTTGGCATCCTTGAGCAGATAACGGCCAAACGCAGTAGCGCTAACGTATTGATCGTTGTCGGGAGTGTTCACAAAGTCGAGGGGCACAGGACGCGACCACGTGTCGTTTACCAGACGTGTCATATAGAGATCCATTCCGCCCTTCCCCCCGGGAATTCGATCGGAGGAAAAAATAAGCGTCACGCCATCTGCCATGATTCGGGGCGCCTGAGAATTTCCCGTGTTGATGTGTTCCGGCAATTCTTCGGGCTCCGTCCAGCGTCCCCCCGATCCCCGGGTTGTCTTGAAAATTTTACAATCCGACGCCGAAGTCTGATTCATTGTCTGACACCGCATAAAATACATCGTGCTCCCGTCCGGTGTAACCGAGGCGCATGCTTCGTGTCCGTTCGAGTTTAACGGCATCCCCGGGTTTTCCGGTTCTGACCATGAAGAACCATTCCATTTCGAAGTCCAAATATCAAATCCTCCGACGCCGGGACTCTTTAGCGTGGAATAGTAAAGGGTTTTTCCATCGCCGCTGAGCGAAAAACCGTAAAGAAAATTCAACCTGCTGTGAATCATCTGATGGAATGTCTTTGGCTCCTGCCAGTCCCCACGGTTGCGAAATGTGTAGAACGGCGTGAGAACCCTGTCTTCGGCATTGTCCGACACAAACACGAGTGCTTCACCGTCTGCGCTTACGTATGGAGCGAAGACGTTTAACGAAGGATGATTTATACTTCCGGGCAGCTTGCGCACCTTGGCCTGTGCCGCAGCGTCTAGTACACAGATAAACACAAGTGTGCCAGCGGCTATGAGTTTGGTTGATGTCAGGATTTTATTCCGTCGCATACGATTGCAAACAGCGGTTAACAAAAATAAGCATTAATAAATAACGGCCAGACAGACAGTTCCCTCCAAATTAAGGAATGTCTTTTGTCGGATTTAGATGTATGTTTGGCGTGCGAATAGTAATTTCGCTGCAAGTTATTAATCCGTAACGTTTAGGTGATGATTCAGGTGATACCTTCAATTGCGATTCGCAAAGGGAACGTGGTGAAAATGCGTAAGGGGGATCCTACGAGTGAAAAAGCGTACGATGAGAATCCACTGGATCTCGCTAAGCGTTTTGAAGATCACGGTATCGAAATTGTTCATTTGGTTGATCTCGATGGCGCCGAGAAAGGAAGTCCTGTCAATTGGCACGTCCTCGAAGCGATTGCGGGCCACACCAACCTGAAGATTGATTTCACGGGTGGGATATCCACGGATGGAGACATCAGTAAAGCCTATGAATTCGGCGCAGATTACATTACGGCTGCCAGTATCGCCGTAACCAATCCTGAACTTTTTGCTTCCTGGATCATCTCTTACGGTCGCGAGAAAATGACACTTGGCGCCGATGTAATCAACAAGGAAACGAAGGAGTTACTTTTCCGCGGTTGGCGTAAGCGTGCAAATCTGACTTTATTTGAGCACCTGGAGTTCTTCTATGCACGCGGACTGAAGTATGTAAAGTCAACGGATGTCTCCCGCGATGGCGTCCTTGAAGGTCCCGCCTTTGACTTTTACAAGGAGATTATTGACGCATTTCCCGAGATCCGTGTCCTCGCCAGCGGTGGTGTACGCGGAGTCGATGACATCAAACGTCTCAACGAACTGGGCGTTTTTGGTGTGATCTTTGGAAAATCGTACTATGAAGGCATTCTGAACCTCAAGGACCTTGAACAATTTCTGATCAAGAAAGAGATTTGATTTCAGCGCAGATTGCCTAAAAACAATCCCCCATCAATCAATTATGTCCTGAAGCTTATACTTCTGGATGATGTAGTAGAGGAAGTTAAACGATAGGATCGACTCATCATCACCTCTTGGAGCTACTTGCTTATCTACCGGTCGGGCGGAAGGCTCAGTCCTGGGTGATGCTGCAGCAGTCGGTAGCGGGTCTTTGACGGCAGGTTGATTAGCCGCAACAGAGTCCTTCGGTGTGGTAGTCGTAGGGTTTGTCGCACTGCCTGCCGTTGTCGCAGACGGGTTCGTCGTCGTAGTTGGGATTGTGCCCCCGCCCGTTGTGTAATGGTAGTCCCCTTCACCTGGTGACGCTATGATTCGCTCGCGCTCATAACGCTCTCGTTCCGGATCAATGGTTTCGTAATCCGGCGCTCCGTCCTGGCCATACCCCACTACAGGGATAACTAGAACGCAAAGCGCGCAGACGACCGGAAATAAGATCAATTTTCTTAGCATGGAACTTCGAGAAACCTTGGCGCCAACGATTGTTCTTAAGGTGAAAAGTACAAAATAAACCCGGAAAAGCTAACGGAAAAACTTTTTTGGGAAAAGGGATCATACGGCCAAATAATCGAAAAGCAGAATTTTTGGCCTTTCTGCACTTTTTTTGAAGCTTTGAAACACCTATGGTTTCCTGGTATGAATTTCAGAAAATCGATATGCGGGCCGGAACCGTGGTTCGGGCAGAACCATTTCCCGAGGCAAAAAATCCATCCATTAGACTCTGGGTTGACCTCGGCAATCTGGGGATCAAGAAGTCCAGTGCCCAGATTACGGGCCATTATCGTCCCGATACATTGGTCGGAACGCAGGTGGTTTGTGTAGTGAATTTTCCTCCAAAGCAGATCGCGAATTTTATCTCAGAAGTCCTCGTCATGGGGTTCGATGATGGTTTTGGTAAAGTTGTTCTCTGCAGGCCTGATCGATCGGTACCAAACGGCGCACGACTTTACTGACATGGCGATCCTCTTTTCTCAAGTAAAGCAAATTACCGGTGGAGATTTCCAGGCGTTCTCCCGGGATTCCGAGGTCACGGCATTGGTAACAGACAGCCGAAAGGCGGCGCCGGAGGGTGCGCTGTTTTTTGCCATCCGGGGAAAGCATCACGATGGTCACGATTACATTGAAAAGTTATATGACGAAGGCGTTCGGCAGTTTATCGTCGAGCGCGATCTCTCGGATTACGGGCGTCTAGTCGATGCCAATATCCTCAAAGTAGGTTCGTCGGTAAATGCGCTCCAGTCAATTGCATCGCATCACCGCGCCGCATTTGACATCCCGGTAATTGGTGTAACCGGGAGCAATGGGAAGACGATCGTAAAAGAATGGCTATTTCAACTCCTCGAGCCCGAGTTCCGAATTGCCAAGAACCCGGGCAGCTACAATTCACAGCTGGGTGTTCCTCTCTCCGTTTGGCAATTAAGCGCACACCACCAGATGGGAATTTTCGAAGCGGGCATTTCCCGTCCTGGTGAAATTGAAAGCCTTAGCGCGATCATTCGCCCCACGATTGGCATTTTTACCAATATTGGTTCAGCGCACGACGAGGG
>CAZIAG010000002.1:0-26307 GCA_964537375.1 uncultured Roseivirgaceae bacterium | reverse complement strand
CACCGCTTTGGCCCCTAACAATGGCGCCACCAATGTTGGAATAGGTACAAGCCTGGTTATCACGTTCAATGAGCCTGTCGTTGCGGCGCCAAGCCTCGAGGTCGCCTTGTTTGACGCGAACAATGACGGGTCTCCGATTGAAGTGTTCGATCCAACAGACGGTAGCATCAGCGGCAACACGGTCACATTCAATCCCTCCGGTTCATTGCAGTATGAAGGCACATACTACGTGACCATTCAAAGTGGCGCGTTTGCAGACCTGTCCGGAAATCTCTTCGCAGGCATCAACGATCCTTCTATCTGGCAGTTCCAAATAGAGCCGAACCCCGATCAGATACCTCCCGGAATACTCTCGCTGACTCCTGGGAACGATGCTTCCAATGTGAGCCGCTCGGTCAGTTTCACAATATCCTTTGATGAACCTGTAGTCGGTCAGCCTGGTAAGGTAATCTCTATTTTCACGCTCGCCGATTCCCATGAGTTAGAGTCCTTTGAGGCAACAAACGATGACCTTGCAGACAACGCGTATACATTTACGCCATCAACACCGCTGCAATACAATGTCACCTATTACATAACAATCGACCCCGACGCATTCAGGGATTTGGCTGGAAATTCATTTGCCGGCATTACCGATGACGCGACCTGGCGTTTTACGACAGAATTGCCCCCGGATAATACGCCGCCAACCATCACCTACACACCAGCGAACTTTGTAAAAGGAAGTTCCAATTCGATCAGCATTCAAGTTGCAGACAATACCAATGGCTCTGGTGTCGATCCGGCAACCGTAAAACTGTACTACCGGGGAATTATGTCTGACGATGCTCCCACTAGTGCATCCATGACCGCCGGGTCCGGAAACTCCTGGACAGTCGCTGTCCAGAATACCTGGCTCGACGAATTGGGCCTCGAATTCTATTTCGAGGCATCGGATAAATCCGGAAACAGTGCTCGACTCCCCGCTGGTGAGTCATTCTTCACGTCATATATACTTCAAGGAAACGAACCCTCGGGCATGCCGCAGGTACCGCCTTCGTATGTGGGCGTTGGAGGAAAGAAACAGGATTACCGGATGTTCTCGATTCCGTATGATTTAGGGAGTAATTCAATTTCCGCCATTTTCAGCGAACTTGGTCCGGTTGACAAATTCAAATGGAGAATCGTTCAATACAATAACTCCAACAATTCCTATTCAGATGCAACTTCTATTTCGCGCGGACGTGGCTACTGGATAAATACGGTCGAGTCGGTGAACCTGGCAATCGAGAACGCCATGACACCGGAACACACAAAGGCAGATCTGTTTACAATGCAACTGCAACAGGGTTGGAACCTGATTGGCAACCCGTATCCCTTCCCAATCGACTGGAACGCCGTAAAAGCAGGAAATACCAACATTGGCGATCTGAAAACCTATAGTGGCAGCTTTGTCACCGATGTCGGAGGCATCTTGTCACCTTTCGAAGGAGCGTTCGTCATGGTTAACAGTGGGTCGGAAAGTTTGACGATCCCATTCAGCGCGAAGGCCTCAACCGGTGGCCGTGTGAATAATCACAATCCATTTGATGGCCACGGATGGTTGCTGCCTCTCACGATTGAGAGTGAGTCGATCAGAAACACGCTCGGTGGTGTTGGGATGCACGATCAGGCCAATACCAGCTACGACCCTTACGACGACTTTCCTATGCCGCACCTATTTGACGTGCCCGAACTTCGCTTCAGCCATGAAGAGCACTTCATGAAGGCGTTCACTCGCGACATCGTTCCGCTTTCAAATGAGTATACCTGGGATTTCACCGTATCCGATGCTCGCGGTATCACGGAGCTCTCCTGGGGACATGAATATCTCCCGGGTGAGAACGATCTTGAATTGTTCCTCCTTGACATCAGCGCACAACGGTTGATCAACATGCGGTCTGCAACCTCATACTCCTTCGATGCGGATCAATCGAAGCAGTTCAGGCTATTCGCGGGTTACAACCTTGAGGGTAACATTCAACCGACCGGTGTCGTACTCGGCGAAGCATGGCCAAAACCTGCCACCAATGCGGTCAGCGTACCATTTACACTCCCCGATTACGAGGCCGAATACTCGGTGCGCCTCGAGGTCTTCGACGCTCTCGGACGGCGCGTGGCTTTGCTGGAGGATGGTGCATTGGGTCCCGACTTCCACGAACGTGTATTGGATCTTGAGCACGCTAAACTCAATAGCGGGATTTACAGTTATCGCCTGACCGTCAATAGCCAAACGGTGAACACCGTCCAATCGAAAAAGCTCGTCGTGAGACGATGATCTCGTCACGCCTTCGCGCGATGAACTGGATCAAAGTCTTTTCGACGGAATCGGAAGCACGCCAACAAATCAAACCAGGAGCCCCACGGCTCCTGGTTGTTCATGGCATCCGCATTTGTATCACCGTATTCAACGGTGAATTTTGCGCGGTACAAAATGCCTGTCCACACAATGGGGCCTCACTCAGCGAAGGCCGCGTAAATTTCCTGGGCGAGATTGTTTGTCCTTGGCACGGGTATCGGTTTGATCTGAAGAGCGGACAGGCGCGCAATGCCGGCTGCGCTGATCTCAAAACTTTTCCGGTCCGCATCGACCAATCAGGACTCTACGTGGCCTTGTACTGACCCTGCGATCCGGAAATACCTGGCCCCGGTTTTGAATGAAATACATTCCTTCTATTTTCGTTGATTGATAATACATGTGATTTGGTGGTGAGATCATTCTTATTCCTGCTTGCGTTGCTTCCGTCATCTGTTTATGGCCAGCTACCATTGTCTGAAGGTTTATTCCTGGGCCGTTTGAAACCTGACGGAACGCTCCCACCTGACCTTCTTACGACACGTACGGCGGTGTTTTATGACTACCGGATGCAGGAACGCGAATTGGAAGTCGTCCAGCACTATTTCCAGGAGAGCGGCATCGACGCGGTCGTCTATTTCGAGAGTGACCTTCTCGCCGCTGGCCGCGATGTCTCCGTCGCCCTCGCGCTGTACCTCAATCGCCGGGAGATCGCCAACCTGGTCGTCATCGGCAAAAAGGATGGGGCGTATAAGCTTTACGTTTTCAAATACAACCGGATGGCGACACTGGTGGAGGAGGGTCAGCCGGCCTGGGTCGCGGAAAATGAGAAGCTGGAAGAAGTGATGCTGTCGATCTACCGCGCCTCGTCACAAGGTCTTGAGCGAAGCAATTTTCTTATCAACGACGTGGCGGAAACGGGATTTATCAACCCGATCACAGGCCGTCGTTCAGATTTCTACGCAATTGACCTGAGTGTCGATGCACTCGCTGTTCCAAAATTCGGAGAGGAAGAAATGGACAGACAACTGGAGGAAGTGATGAAGTTGTACCCCTATAAGTACACGTTGACCGAAGCAAACCTCTCCGAGGCCGACCTCAGGCAAAAAGGCTATATGTACGTGCTGCGATTCGTACATGCCCGTGCCCGCCTTGCAAAACGCCTGCTTGGCTATGAGGTGACACCCTCCCAGTCGGCCATCGTCTCCATCGTTTACCCGGGCGACCAGCCGGAAGTAAAAAACATTGCTGCCGATCAGGAGGTGTACAAATTCTATTTTAAACACATACCCTCTGGAAACACCTTCCTCGGCACAAAATGGGACGCCGACTCTTCATGGGACCAGGCGTTGATCAACCAAATAAAAGGCTTCAAACGGGAGCTTAAGATCAATTAGCGGCGGCCTCCACAATCATCCGCGCAATCACGCAGAGGAATAATATCGCACAGACACCGTGGGTGTAAGAACCATCAATGCTTTGACGAATTAAAGTGGGAAGATTGTGCTTTCTTTGGTTAACCTGCCATACCTATGAAGCAAGTGTTGTTGTTTTCTGTGTTGTTATCTATAGCCGCATGCTCGTTTGGACAAACTCCCTCAACAATCGGGTTCGTCGCCGAATGGTCGTCTGGGGAAGTAGTCTTCGCCACGGGAGATACGATAAGATGCGATATGCGGTACAATCACGCCCTTCCTGCTGGTTTGTTGCAACTGCGTGAAAATGATTTGCTGATCACCGTTCCCCCCGAAGACGTTTCATCGTTTTCGTTCTATGACCAGCGCCGCGCCCGAGTTCGTCGCTTTATCTGCCTTGATTTAAAGAACGAAAATGAGCAACCGGTTAGGTCGTTCCTGGAAATGCTTTACTCTGACGGGAAAATATCGATCCTTCGACATCGCACTATTGGCCTTCCCCGCGATCACATGAGTTACACCTGGTTTTTTTCGAAGCCCGCTCGTGTAAACCGGCATTACCTTTTTGACCATTCGCGAAAACACCTGGTGCCCATGTCGCGCGACAATGCCTTTCAAATGCTCGGAGGCATCGACCGGGAAATGAACCGTTTCATTGACGCCCGGAATCTCCGCTTTAAATCAGTTGGTGATTACGTAACGCTCTTCAAATACCACGAATCCCTTTAAGAAAATTTCCAAAGACCGGAGCTCGCTGCTGACATAGGGCTGACACTATCTCGGCCCTTCTTTGTAAGGTCAGCATCATCATGTCGGAAATCGATGAACGTAACAATGAACTTCCCAATTCGGAACGCGTGATCATACAACGACTGCGCTCATTGATCATGACGGTCGCTCCCAAACTGCAGGAGAAGATCTCCAATGGCGTACCCTATTTCTTTCGCCACCGTCGGGTTTGTTTTCCCTGGCGAAAAACCTGCGGTCACTTTAGGGATGTGCTATGGCCATCTTTTGTCCAATGCGCAGGGGTTGCTGCTGTCGGGCAGTCGAAAGCAAGTATACGTCCTTCCGATCCGCTCGCTTGATTGACGAGCGCGCTATCACTGAGATCATTTACTAGGCAATGATGGTTGACGATGAACTTGGAAAAAGAAGTAAAGGAAAAAATAGTCTATGGCGACGCCCTTGAAGCAAATGTTTAATCCGGCATTCTTTGAAAAACTTTGTCCGGTAATTCAGCAGGCAGTCCCGGGTTTTGATTGCAGGGATTTTATTTATCAAATCTTTGACCGCGATTGGCCAGATCTTGAACTAAAACAACGGATAAGGCAGATCAGCAAAGCTTTGCACAGGTTTTTGCCGCCGCCTTTTTCTTCAGCAGCGAATGTCCTGGCTGCCATCGCCGACCGATTGCACCGGGAAGGTATCCGCGGCTTTCAAACCATGTTCCTTCCAGACTACGTCGAAGTATATGGCCAACGGGATCCAGACATTGCACTTGACCTGATGGAAACCATTACCACTCTCGTAAGCTGCGAATTCGCCATTCGGCCATTCCTTGCGTTCCATCCGGAGAAGGTCATGCCGCGAATGAAGTTGTGGTCGCTGCATGAAAACGCGCACGTCAGGAGGCTCTCCAGCGAAGGTTGTCGGCCCCGATTACCCTGGGCCGCACGAATACCCCAACTCATTGAGAATCCGAAACCAATTTTGACCATTCTTGAAAACCTTAAATGCGACGAAGACCCAGCTGTCCGAAGAAGTGTCGCCAATAACTTGAATGATATTGCCAAAGACCATCCGCGACTTGTGCTGAAATTGTTCAAGAGATGGCAAGGCACCCATCCGCATACAGATTGGATCCTCAGGCACGCATCGCGCACGCTTTTGAAGCAGGCGATGCCGACACTTTTTCATTGCATGGATTTGACCCCTCAAGCCGGGCAAAAGTAATCGATCTTTTTGTTCCCCTTGAAGGCGTACGGCGTGGCGATCGGCTTGACTTTCGATTCAACTTCGTCAATGCTGAGCAAAAGCCGCAGAAATTTCGCCTGGACTATGCCATCGACTACGTAACATCCACTGGGCGCTCAGCGCGAAAGATTTTCAAATTAAAAGAGGCAGTGTTCCCTCCTGGAAAAGCGGTGCCAATTTCTAAAACCCAGTCGTTCAAGGACCTTTCAACGCGGCAACATTTTCAGGGGACGCATGCCATCACGATCTTCTCAAATGGCCGGAAATTAGCCGAAAAGAAATTTACAGTTCATTGAGTAGCGCGACCGTATTCAATCAACAATGTGGACCGCCCCTTCATCGAGCGTGATGAAAGCATCGTCATCAAGCACAAATTTTTCCTTTGCCAACTTCAGGTCGTCAACCGGATCGTTCAGCCCATCGTCGGCCAACGGGAATGTTCCGTAATGCATCCCGATACTGAGTTTCGACTGAACATCAAGATGGACGCGAACTGCTTCTTCCGGCGATATGTGTACTGGCGACATAAACCATTGCGGTTTGTATGCCCCGATGGGAATCAGCGATACCGCCATTGGGCCACTGCGTGACCCGATTTCTTTGAACGTTACCTCGTTGTATCCCGTATCGCCGGCAAAATAGATGTTTCCACGGCTTGTCTTCACTACATAGCCGCACCAGAGGGTTGCATCCCGGTCGAACATTCCCCTTCCCGAAAAATGTTGCGCCGGTACGGCTTGCACCCGGACACCATTCTTCAGCTCGGTCTCTTGCCACCAGTCAAGATCGGCGGCATTTCCAATCTTCTCATTGTCGAGAAACTGCTTTACGCCTAGAGGCGTGACGACGATCGGATGAAAGGCCGCCGCCAGGGTTCTCATTGTCGGAATGTCGAGATGATCATAATGGTTATGACTGATGATCACAACATCGATCCGCGGAAGATCCTCGAAGCGAATGCCGGGGGCCCGCATCCTTTTCGGCCCGAGCCAGGAGAAAGGGCTCGTCCTTTCACTCCAGATCGGGTCAGTGAGTATGTTCAATCCATCGACCTGTATGAGAAATGTCGAATGGTTGACAAAGGTGATGCGGATATTCTCCTTCTCGAACAGAAGAGGCCTTGGCACAAAGACGCGAGAGGTATCCTCCACCCACTCGCCGCGTTGCCTGTTCGTCAACCATTTGAAAAGTTCCTTTACCCCTTTGGCAGGTGGTCCATTTGGATTAAAAAATGTCTTGCCATTGAAATGATCCGTGGCATCGCCGCGGTACTTAGGAGCCGACAACCAGGCTCCGGTAGTCACGACGATGATCGAGGCCAGAATGACAATTGCAATCAGCGACAAAAACATCTTTTTGATCATGGGTAAACATAACAAAAAAAGGGAGCCTGCGATGGCCCCCTTCCATGGATCTACTTCGAATTATTGAATAAGTGCAGCAATCTCCTTCACAGGAATGCTGTTTGCCCATGCGATAGCCTCGGCCTCATCGCTGGTCTTCGCATTCAATGTAAGCAGCGAATTGTTAAGGGGAATTTGGATCGTGTAATCGACCTTATTCATCTCCGAATCTACATTCTTCTGCAACACGCCTTTATAGCCTGCTATCTTTATCACTCTCTGACTGCCGTCCGCAGAGTTACCAACGAAGGGCAAGGAAAGGATTGCGTTAATCGAACCGATCATTGGGGAATTTCCGATTATATCGATGTTCGTGGCATCATCTCCCGTACCATAGGTTCGTTGAATAGTCACTCCGGCAAAACCTGTGTTCCCGGTGACATTGTCGCGTTGTGGGTCGTATTTCGCGGAGCCAAGCTGTGTGGGAAGCAATGACAAAAGTTCCCTGCCTATCGCAAAATCAAGGTCGCGGATCATCTGCTCCATGGCGAAGCGCGCCTCTTCAAGGTTGCCTGCGCTATAGGCGGTGCGGGCGGTGGCAAGATTCTTCTCAAACTCCTGACCGTAGCTAAACACGCTGCCTGTCAACAGGAGCGTAACCGATAGTATATGTCTTATCATTCCGTTGTTCATGACCTGTTCTTCATTACTGTTCACCAAGCATTTCTTTCATGCCATCAATGTCAAAGGTTTCGGCAGCTTTCATCATTTCCTGCTCGCTGGCGAAATTGATGCCTTCCCAAAAGATGAGGGAAGATTGTCCGAGGGGCACGCTCAGTTTATAACCCGAGTACTCATCGTATTCGATGATAGCCTTGTGTCCCTTTACTTTCGTTTGCTTCCAGTTTTGCTCTCCACCCGTGGTCTGGGCATAAGCGGAGTTCGCCATCATCATATTTATGCCCGCCATCAACCCTGAGTTATTTGCCACGGTAGCCGAGAACTGCTTGTCGCCTTCGCGGTAAACACGCTGGATCGTGAGCCCCGCCCAACCGTACCCTGTCGCGGTAACCTTATCTTCCGCCTCCACCTTTGGCAATCCCGACACGGATTCAGGAAGGGACTTCAATACCTCTTGCCCTATCTCCATTTCGACGCCCAACATCGCCTGCTGAACCGCATATCGCGCTTCACCGTATTTACGGCCAGCGTATGCGCTTTCCGCTTCCGCAAGGTTCTCCTTTACATCCGGTGGCGTTGCAACTAACCCGCCACCTTTGTTGTTGACCGGTCGGCCGCTACCCTGACCATTTTGTCCTCCCGCATCGTCATCGCCCGCAGGGGTGTCGTTTACGCCTACTTTTTCATCAACTTTTTTCTCAAGTGCTTTTTCGGCAGCCTGCGCCGCTTTCTGCTTCAGTTTTCCCACCAGTCCCTGGCCACTGACTGAGAATGCAAAAAGCACAATGCAGCCTGCAAGTAAAACGCGTAGTTTCATAATGTGCTCTGAATTTTCAGTCGCAATTTAACCCTTTGGATGCTTCATTGGGCGAGGGGTCAAAATTAATTTACCGTTGTAACATAGCCCCGGCCTTCATAGGAGATGGTTCAAGAAAGGCGCATGAGCAGCCTCCGGTGAACTCGTACCTTTAACGCTACTTAACGCCCTCAATTCAGTGATTCACGGACAGTAACATACTGCATCCAACATGAAAAAGATGCCTCGCCAAAAAATAGGCCCTTGTTTCCCTTCAGGAATCGCTTAGCCCGGGGGTTACTCCGGCGAACTGAGGACAACGACAATACGGGTATAGTAAACTGTGGTGGCGCCCTGGTAATCCGAATCGGTACCCACGATCAACCAAAGATTGCCGTTTGCATCGCTGCGGGCCTGGTAGGGTGGATCAGATGCGGATTGAAGGTTGGTCCGGCGGATTATTGTATACTCGCCAGTGTTGCCCGGCACACCGATATTTCCAATGACGACCATGTCAGCTCCGGCCGTGCCGCCATTACCCTTGTCGATGTTAAGCCGGTACATTCCATCCTTTATAACGGCCTTGGGCTCCGCCGGCGTGGCGCCTACTTTAAGATAAACCCCATCGCCCGGTGCTCCACCCACATCATTGTATGCCGACGGAGCCTTTGATGCCAATTCCACATCAAATGTAATCGTGTACAGGCGGTTTGGCGACAGACCCGTTATGCGCTTTTTGAGATACATGAAAAGGTCGTCGTTATGGTTAACTCCCGATAGGAGTATCGCCTTTCCCCCTCCCGGCAGGTCCGTATGTCCCGACTTCAACTCGTAGTAAAGGGAATCAGCTTTCGTCGCAGGATAATCGGCAAATCCGCACACCCATTCATGTTTTCCCTCCCGGAAATCGTATTCCAGCGACGACAAGAATATCGGGCTAGTCGCCTCATCGATGCCGCAGGACGTCAAAAACAGCCAAAAACCAAAAAGAATACCTGTTATCCTCAGTTGCATAGACCCTCTTCTGGCAAATAGACACGGTAGTGTTGTGTAGGGTTGGATCATAATGTTGACTAGAGCCTCGGTCAATATTCCGTTTTTAGCCGCGGAGTCGATACCTTTAAGTTATGAATAACGACGCCGCAAAAACCTTTCTTTCTATTATCCTTATCGGCCTTTTATTCGCCGGGTGCAGGGAGTTATCATTTGAAACACCCCAGCCCCGCGGTAAGAAGGCATTGTCTTCAATCCCAAAGGAACTGCACGGCAGATTCCTGTTCGCCGAAGAAGGCGACACGTTGATCATCGACGCCTCCGGTTACCGTTATGTTCCCAACAATACCGGGGACGAATCGGGCGGCGAACACCTTGGCGACAGCCTCATCGTAAAGCGGTACAAGAAGCACTATTTCTTTAACCACCTCGCGTCCGGTGATTGGGAGCTGGGAATTCTGAAGCCAGAGCGTAACGGAGATGTTGTTTTCATGACGTTTCAATCCCGCAACGAAAGATTCAATGACTATATCACGCGCCTTTCCACGGAAATCGATATTGACTCTGTAGTGGTCAATGAGGAGATGCGCTATCGAATAGACCCGTCTCCATCTGAACTCATGGACCTGATCAGGAAGGGTTACACGACAGAAATACGCCTCGTCCGAATCCCGGACTAGTACGAGTTACTGAGGCGTTTCCGATTCCTGGGTAACGAATGGCGAGGCCTGTTGGTGAAGTCTGATGGCCCTTCGGGAAAGTATAAGCCCAATGATCAGCGAAATAATGGCGCAAACCCAGATACCGGTCCAAACTCCGCGGTTGTTGGCGATGAACCAGAAGTAATCATAGGCGCCGTGAAACGCCGTCGCGGTTAGCAGGGCAACAATGCTGTAATAGAGTGTCCGACGGTGCGCAAACTTGGCCTTGCCCAGAAAGTATCCCATCAACACGCCAAAAGTCGCGTGAGCCGGTACCGCGGTAAACATTCGGAGTATGCCAGTCTCGAAACCGTACTGAAATACATACAGAATGTTTTCAAGTGTCGCAAACCCCATGCTAACCATCACTGAGTAAACGATGCCATCAAACGGCTCATTAAAATTCCGGTTGGGGAAAAGAATAAACCGAACGAAAACAAACTTGCTGAACTCCTCTATAAGGGCAACCTTAAAAAATGCATCGTAAAACTGATCGATAAGGTCGTTGTCGCGAAGTTCAACGATGAGAGTAACTGGGTAGCTGATGGAAAGGGTAACCAGGGTACTTCCAATTCCATACAAGAAACTGACAAACAATAGCGTTAACGGCTCACGTTCGTGTTTGTCTTTCAGGTAGATGTATAGTGCGATCGCGAACCCGGGCGCAAGGGCAATTCCCAATAGCTCAAGCAGCTGCATGGGCCTGGTGTTATTCGATGTGAGCCTCTACCTCTTCGAGTTTCTCATCCGTGTAAGCACCCGACGTTGCGTACACAATTTTTCCCTCCGGATCCAGAACAAAAAAATAAGGAATATCGCGCTTCTCAAAGTCGAGAGCCTCCTTGTAAGTTTTCAGTTCTCCCTTGTAGAAAAGAACGTAGGGTAAAAGTCGCTGGTCAATGCTGCGGGCCGCCTTTCGCTTTGCCGTTCCGCTGGCGGCCGCGTTGACGCCAGTAAACATCGGCACAAAATAGACGTTCACGTCATAACCAAACCCGGACATCAAACCCGTGGTTTTTTGAATGAAGGTTTCGAAAACGGGTTGAAACCACGAGTTCAGTTCGTCTTCCGATTTTTTGGAGTATGCCAATCCAATGAGCGTGTACTTGCCGGCAACATCGTCTGGCAGTACCACCTTTTTATCTTCTACCGTTTCGGCTTCCATTTTAGGAAACGGCTTGCCCGTGACCTGGGCCTGAACACCGACGCAAACCGCCAGGCCCACACCAATAATCAACAATCGTTTGGTAAACATCATTTTCAAAGTTAAGAATAACTCAATCAACCCAAATTTCGTTAAGAGTTTCAACCCATGACAGCAAAGGAACACTATGAACAGCACCTGGGCAAGGTTTACGCCTGGATGTGTGGCGAATTTTCGCTAAAACAACGAGAACAGCAGGAGGTACTTGAATCGTGGGGAATCCAGCCGAGCATAAATGGCCTGGCGTTGGACCTCGGTTGTGGCCATGGCCTTCAATCAGTTTCTCTGGCGCGGCTTGGCTTCCAGGTCGTCGCCGTCGACTTCTACACGCGCCTTCTGGATGAACTCCGAAGCAGAACGGGCCACATGCCTATCGAGGTAGTTGAGGATGATATGCTTCTGTTCCTTCAACGCTTTGACCGGAAGGCAGAGGTGATCTCGTGTATGGGCGATACACTTACACACCTTGAAAATCATTCCGCGTTGGAACGATTCATCGCCGAGACAAAAAGGCATCTCCTGCAAAACGGAAAGCTGTTAATCTCTTTTCGGGATCTCAGCTCCGATGTGGATGGCCTGTCTCGCTTTATTCCCGTCAAAAGCGATCGTGACAAAATTCTGACTTGCTTTCTCGAATACTTTCCAGGGCATGTCATGGTGCACGATATTCTGCATTGCCGCGAGAATGGACGATGGATCCAAAGCGTGAGCGCCTATCCAAAACTCCGACTAAGCGAGGCGGCGCTGATAAAACTCCTCCAATCAAATGACCTGAACGTTGAGGCAAATAAATGCATCGCAGGCATGAATTATCTCATGGCCGTCAAAACTGCCTAGGAAGTTGCCCACGAAACAAAGTCTTCCGGTGATCGGCGCTTTACCGGCGGAATATCACCCTTAGGCATGCCCACGTGAACAAACCCGATCAGGCGGTCGTCTTCCCCAAGGTCAAAGAGAGATTTTGCTTCGGGAAAATAGGTTATGCCGCCTGTACTCAGATAACATCCGACACCATATGCTGCTGCCGTCAGGTAAATATTTTGAATCGCGCAAAAGACGGCGCCAATCTCCTCGACTTCAGGCACCGAACGCCGGACATCGCGCTTCATGGCGACGGCAATAATGTGGGATGATAACAATGGCTTCTTTGAAAGGCTTTCATATCGATCCTGCTTGAAAGTACCATCGCGTTCCGTGACTCGACGATAAAGTTCGGCTTGTTCCTTAGCAAGCCTCCGAATCCCTTCGCCTTTGAAGACAATAAAACGCCACGGTTGCGTGAGCTTGTGGGTGGGCGCATGACACGCATTCTCCACCATACGCGCGACGACCTCATCGCCAACTTCTTCACCCGTATATTGCGCCGGGAATACCGATCTGCGGAGCCTGATCAGCGCATCGAAATGTTTCGGATCCATTTCCATTAAGTCTAATGGTTTTTCCTCCGGATCGATCAATCGGGGAACAGCGTCTTGTCGATGTTGGGAATTACCTTCAGGGCATTCTTGTAGTAAATCTTTTTCAAGACCTCGTCCGGCAAATCAAGTCCGTACATTCGCCAAAATGCGTGGTAGCGCTTGTGATATGGGAAGTAGTCATCCGCAGTCTCCAGCACGCGAAAATAGGTCGAATACTCTTCGGGCACCCAGCTGTCCTTGCCAAACATCACCCGATCCTGGTACCTGATAAGAAACTCCCGGGCAAACCGGGGTTGGCGTCCAAGTTCGGCGATTACAGCACCGATCTCTGTGTACATGTTCGGTATTTCATCCATTAACTGCCCCAGTTTCTGAAGGTCGTTGCCATACCATCCCAGGTGGGCATTGATAAATTTTGTGTTGGGATGTTTCCGGAACATCCGGTGTTGTTCTTCGATAATTGTTTCCCATGCCACAGGGTCGTTGTCATGGCGACGATTGGGATGGGTCTTTAATTCAAGCCATCGTTCATTACTTGCATTGAAGGGTTGCCAAAATGGTCTCGGATCGGCTGAGTGAATCAGCACAGGTATACCGAGCTCGCCACATTTTGCCCAGACCGGGTCTAAGCGGGGATCATCAATAGGTATTCGATTACCCTCCTTGTCGCGGGAAAACATGCCAAGGTTCTTGTAAATCTTTAATCCGTTCGCACCCATTTTTACGTCTTCCTCCAGCTGTTTGGTCGTTCTTTTCACCCAGTCCGGATCGTCGATCCCCGAAAAATCAACATTGGTAAAAACAATGAACCGGTTGGGGTAATGCTTCCTGACATTTTCGAGCGATTTTTCAAGGTGTTCCGTGCTGCCGCGACCTCTTCCGCTCAGGTTCACCATCACAGCCATGTTCAGAGCATCCATTTGCCGTGTTAGTTCCGACAAATCCATATCCGGCATGCGGAACTGGTGGTTGTGGACATCGATAAACGGAAACTTAGCCCGGGTCAGTTTGTTCTCCGGCACGACCAACGTTGAGGGCGGGTCATATTCCTCGAAGTCCATACGCATGTTATCCGGCTCATCCTGCGCATGAGCGGCCAGCGAGCCAACCATCAACAGTAATATGATTGTGGTCTTTCCCATGATCTAAAAATTTTGTCCAAGATACGGCCATTAGCATAATCCCGTTAAATTTTATGTTTAGCGGATCAATGGCTTTGCCGATTGCCCCAAAACGCGAATTATTCATAAATTGGCTCCCACACCTATGAAATACTCCCTACTTGTTGCACTGACATTGGTCTGCACTTCTTCCATTGCCCAGAACCCTTTGGAGACAGCCCGTAAAAAATTTGAAGCCGGCCAACTGGCAGACGCTCGAAAGGAGGTCGATAAAATCATCAAATCCGATCCCGCCGGTAAAGAAGCGTTGGTCCTGCGAGGCCGGATCAGGATAGCCGCAGATGATCTCTATGGTGCTATCGGTGATTTCAACAGAGCCCTGGAATCTGATTCAACATTCGCGGAAGCGCTCAATCACCGCGGTGAGGCAAAAATGTACCTCGGCGATGATTATGCCGCAATTGAAGACTTTGACAAGGCCATTCGATTTAACCCGAAATACGCGGACGCCTACACAAACCGGGGACTTGCCCGGTTTAATCTAGATGACTTACAAGGTGCCTATTTTGACTTTTCCAAAGCGCTTGAGCTGGGACCGCCGGATGCCGACAAATATTTCAACCGCGGGTATGTTAAGTCTGAGCTGGGTGAATTCATCAGCGCGATCGACGACTTCAACAAGGCGATAGAACTAGACAAGGAGGATCCGTCGCTCTACAACTTCCGTGGAGAGGCATATTACCAGATCGATGAGATCGAAAAAGCCCTTGCTGACTATAATCGAGCCATCGAACTCGATCCGGACGATGCGATAAAGTATGAAAATCGCGCCCTCGCGAAGAGTGCGCTCGATGACTACAAAGGGGCGTTGGAGGATTTCAGTAAGGCCATAGACCTTGAGCCGGAAGATCCGGAATTGTACAATCTCAGGGGAGTCGTAAAATATCGCCTGGAAGACCTGGATGGTTCCATTGCAGATTATACTGAAGCTATCAAACTGGACGATACAAATCCCGTGTACTACGACAACCGAGCTCAAAGCAAGTTCGAGAAAGAGGACTACGCCGGCGCGGTCGAAGACTTTTCGTTTTCGATTGAGTTGTACCCGAACGACCCCGAAACGTTTTACATGAGGGGATTGGCAAAGCTTAACCTTAACAATCAATACGACGCCTGCCTCGATTTCAAACGCGCGGATGAACTCGGGTCCGAAGAGGCGAGGGCCGCGATCCGAAAGAACTGTAAATGATCCCGCGTCCGCCGAGTAGAGATGTCGTCGTCATTTTGAACGGCATTTCGCCTTATCGAAAACATTTCTATCACGCGTTTTTTCCAAAACTTTCCGCCCTTTATCGCCTTGAAGTATTTGAAACCAAGTCGCCGGGCGAAGCGATTGAATTTGCACGGCAGTTAGTTCAAAAGGACCCCGATGCGCTAATTGCCGCAGGAGGAGATGGTACGGTCAACGAAGTCGTCAACGGAATGTTGAGTGCGAACAAAGCGGCCGCGAACCTTCCCGCTCTCGGCATAATCCCTCTTGGCTCGGGCAACGACTTTGCCAGAACCCTGGACGTCCGGCGTGACCCAAAACAATTGGCCGAAATCCTCGCACGCTTTCAAACACGTTGCATCGATATCGGCGAAGTAGTTTGCCAGAACGTTCAGCGCAATGACTCCGTTCGCCGCTACTTCGTCAATGTAGCCGATGCCGGAATGGGACCGGCAGTAGTTCAAAAAGTGCCGCCA
Organism: uncultured Roseivirgaceae bacterium; assembly: GCA_964537375.1. Classification (GTDB taxonomy): domain Bacteria; phylum Bacteroidota; class Bacteroidia; order Cytophagales; family Cyclobacteriaceae; genus Chryseosolibacter. The sequence continues at coordinate 10,598 of CAZIAG010000002.1, read as the reverse complement.
CTGAGAACACGGGTTGGAGCCTCCGCCGCCTATTACCTGGGTATCCTTTCAACACTTGTTTCTTACAAACCCGTCGAGATGCGAGTCGAATCAGAAGATTGGGTCTGGACGGGAGATATCAGGACAATCGGAGTGGCAAACGGAAAGTATTATGGTCACGGACTTTGTGTTGCTCCCGACGCAAAGCCCGACGACGGAGAATTTGGAGTTTTTCTATGTGGGAAAGTTTCCGCCTGGGACTTCATCAGGCATAGCCGTACGTTGAGGAAAGGGCAGTATGTCCGGCTTCAAAAAGTCTCCTATAAGAGTGCAACCCGCGTAAGCCTTTCTTCCGCGGCACCCTGCCTTATGGAGGTCGATGGTGAAGTGATTGGATACCTCCCCGCCCACGTGTCAATTCTTAAAAATCATTTGAAACTCCTGGTATGAGAGGGAGCCAAACGACCTCTGACGTAAAACGGGGTAACGTCTTGAAAACTATTTTCTATCACCATTACGAATTTCTCAGCTTTTCCGTGAATCTTTTTCGTCCTCAACGCACTTGCTTCAGGCACATTTTTTCTAATTTGACGCATACGAATCCGCTTTCCTTTATGAAGACCTGGCTAATTGTAGCAACGCTGACCTTTTGTTCCTTCTGCCTTTCGGCGCAAGAGCTGCTTTCACCTTCGAAATTCCTCGGCTACGAACTGGGTGATCGGTTTACACCGCATTACAGGGTGGTCGAATACTTTAAGCATGTCGACCAGGCAAGCCCAAACGTCCAGGTTGAGCAATATGGAAACACCTACGAGCACCGACCACTCATCTACGCAGTGATCACGTCGCCTGAGAATTTTGCCAATCTTGAAAAAATCCGTGAAGACAACCTTCGAAGGGCGGGTTTGCTCTCTGGTAGTCCCAGCACCCGGGTCGCAATCGTCTGGCTGAGCTATAACGTCCACGGCAATGAAGCGAACTCCATGGAGGCATCCATGAAGACCCTTCACGAGCTGGCGAATCCAACCAATGAGAGAACAAAAGAATGGTTACGCAACACCGTCGTTATCATCGACCCATGCCTCAACCCCGATGGTCGCGACCGGTACGCCAACTTTTACAACCAATATGGGAACATGCCTCCGAATCCATCGGGCGATGCCGCGGAACACCGTGAACCATGGCCAGGAGGACGGGCAAATCACTATCTGTTCGATCTCAATCGCGACTGGGCGTGGATTACACAAACAGAATCGCAGCAACGTATCAAAATATACAACCAATGGTTGCCGCACGTACATGTTGACTTCCATGAGCAAGGCTATAACAACCCCTACTTCTTTGCCCCGGCAGCAGAACCCTTCCATTTCGCCATGGCAACGTGAATTCCAAACCATGATCGGGCGAAACAATGCAAAATATTTCGACGAGCAAGGGTGGTTATATTTCACCAAGGAGGTGTTCGACCTGTACTACCCCAGCTACGGCGATACATACCCGACATACAATGGTGCTATCGGCATGACATACGAGCAAGCAGGCGGAGGCTTCGCTGGTTTGACGATCAAGACAGAAAATGGTTCGCCGCTTACACTGAAAGACAGGCTGACCCATCATCATACTACCGGCCTCTCTACTGTCGAGATTACATCGCTCAACGCGGCGCGTGTACTTGACGAATTCGAAAAATACTACCGCGAAAACAATACGAATCCCGCATCACCCTACAAAACCTATGTCATCTCGGGCAGGAATAACCCCGACAAAATAAGGCGACTCACCTCATGGTTCGATCAGCACCTGATCCGTTACGGCCATCCGGCGAACGGAAAAACAACAAGAGGTTTCGACTTCCGAACGCAAACGATCCGAAACGTCTCGATACAACCGAATGATATTCTAATCAGTGCGTATCAGCCAAAGGCGAGATTGATCACTACATTGTTCGAGCCGCAGTCCAAACTACCTGACTCGGTCACCTACGACATCACCGCCTGGAATCTGATGTACGCACACGACCTCGAAGGATATGCGTTGACCGAACGAATCGATGTGTCCAAGTCATACTCACCACCGGCAGTTAATAATGCATCTGTGCCGGAGAGGCCCTACGCATACATCTTTCGTTATCAATCACTCGATGATGTCGTCCTTCTTACCTCGCTGCTGAAGGGAAATCTCAATGTCCGCGCGGCTGAAAAGGCCTTTTCAATAAAAGGTGAGAATTTTCCCCCTGGTACCCTCATTGTAACGCGTCGCGATAACGAACATGAGCCCGATTTTGATTCTTTGGTGCAGGCGGTCGCTGAAGAAACTAATCGCAAAATTTACTGGGCCTCTTCCGGATTTGTTGACCGCGGCAAGGATATCGGCTCTTCGGATGTCAATCTCCTCCCAGGCCCGCGCGTAGCCCTACTCTTCGGCGAGCAAACCAGTTCGCTTTCTGCAGGGCAGATCTGGTACTATTTTGAACAGGAGATCAAATACCCGATCACGCAAGTAGGAACGTCGTATTTTCGCAATGTTAACCTGTCCGATTACGACGTACTTGTTGTGCCTGAAGGATACTACCGGATCCTGGATGAAGCAATGCTCGAGCGCATAAGTGCCTGGGTAGCGGACGGAGGAAGACTGATCCTGATCGGATCCGCATTAAACAGTTTTGCCGAAAAAAAAGGTTTTGGCCTCAAACGCTACGCTACAGATCAGGAAAAGAATCAGGCTGAACGACTTGAAGAAGCACAATCCATTGAGAATCGACTGGCCCGTTATGCCGATGCCGAACGAAAGGGGATATCGGAAACCATTTCCGGTGCCATTTACAAGGTGCGCCTCGATAACTCGCACCCTTTGGGCTTTGGACTGAACGACCATTATTTCACGTTAAAGACGAGCGAGCTACGTTTCGCATTTCTTGAAGACGGATGGAACGTCGGCGTCATCCAGGGCCAGGCGAAACCTATAATGGGGTTTGCAGGCTACCGCGCTAACGCCCGAATGCATAATAGTCTTGTCTTTGGAGTCGAAAACAAAGGCCGGGGACAAGTTGTCTACCTGGTAGACAATCCTCTTTTCAGAAACTTTTGGCAAAACGGGAAAATGCTGTTCGCCAATGCAGTATTTATGGTTGGGCAATAAGAAAAAGAACGGCACGCCTTTCGCTAAATCGTCTTCATGGAAATGGCAATATTCCGCATTTGGATATTGTTGCTTATCCCGCTAATCGGTCACGCGCAGCACCACCCCGTCAGGGACGCCGCTGTCCGGTTCCTGGAAACGCTCAACGAGGAGTTGAGAACTCGGGCAGTCTATCCTTATGCCGACGCTGAACGTCTCAACTGGGCGTTCGTGCCGCGCGCGCGAAACGGGATTTCGTTTCACGACATGAACAACCAACAGGCGAATGCGGCCATCGCTCTACTCGAGGTCTCAATGAGCGTCCAGGGTTTTAAAAAGGCGACGGGTATCATCGCATTGGAAGATATTTTGAGGCAGGTAGAGGGACGAAATAAGGACGATACATATCGCGACCCACTCAAGTATTACTTTACCATTTTCGGCGATCCGCGCTCAACGGAACCATGGGGTTGGCGCATTGAAGGACATCACCTGTCCCTTAACTTCACATCCATCAATGGCGAGATCCAGGCCGCAACGCCTACCTTCATGGGAGCCAATCCCGCGACGATACCCATCGGCCTGGATCGCGGGAAACAAGTATTAAAGTTGGAGACCGACCTTGGCTTTCTTCTCGTTAATTCCCTTTCGCCCACACAACTGAAAAAGGCCCGTTTCTCAGACCGCGCATTTCCAGACATTATCACCGGTAACAACCGGCATGCACGCCAGCTTGAGCCGGCCGGGATCTCCTACGGCGAACTCGATGATCATCAGAAAAAAATACTTCTCAACCTGCTCGACGTCTACGTCGAAAACTATCAACTGGGATTTTCGAAACGCCTCATGGAAAAGATCAGGCAAGCTGGCATCGAGAACCTCTCTTTCGCGTGGGCCGGTAGCCTACAGCCTGGTGAAGGCCATTACTACAGGATACAGGGACCAACGCTACTTATCGAATACGACAACACCCAGAACAACGCCAATCACGCGCATACTGTGGTGCGCGATCTTACCAATGATTTTGCCGAGGACATTCTCCGCGAACACTACAAGAGCCACCACGAGTCTACTCAGTAGACAGCGTATTTATTCCATCAATGTAATCGCGTTATACGCAACGCGACAAACAGAAGTATGTGGGCCAAACATATCCGTGACATCCTCATCCTCCCTTTCACTGTCGTGTGTATTATTCCCTACGGAATTTACGAAGGGGAGAAACGTTTCGCTTCCGAAATGCTCACCCTGGAAATATCGGGATCAATCTTTTTCGCCTGCGGGCTGCTCCTTTTTGGATACACGGTTGTGCTGTTCGCGAAAACCGGCAAAGGCACCCTGGCCCCGTGGTCACCTACGCAGAAGCTCGTCGTGCAGGGCCCTTACCGGCATTGTAGAAATCCGATGATCACAGGCGTGCTCTTTATGCTGATCGGAGAAGGGTTATTCCTGCACTCCCCACATGTTCTCGTATGGGCCGGATTGTTTTTTATGATCAACAGCGCTTACTTCATCTTGTCGGAGGAACCGGGATTGGAAAAACGTTTCGGTGACGAATACAAACGTTATGAAGCACAGGTACCAAGATGGATCCCGCGAATCAAACCGTTCGATCCAAGAGGCCACAACGTCATGCCTTAGAATTCTTAATCAGAAAAATATCTCTAGCACAGCGAGAGCCACTGGAATCAATAGCGCAGTAATCAATTGCCACACGGTATGAACGTTGAACGGCCAGTCGTTCATCTCCTTGAGGTGTGATTGTACTTCGAAGAGTTCTCTCAGCCTTTCAATGTTGGCAGATGAAGGCTCGCGCAACGCCTTTTCCATCGCATCTTCCAAGTGACCGGCAAAGTTCATCAATCGATTCTCCTTTTCTTCAGCCATGATCCGATGAATCCCGATCTGCGGCAACAGAAAAAAGCCGAAGATTGAAATCGCACCGATGCCCAACCAGGCCAGGATTGTCACATCATCCAATACGGGAGAAAGGATAGCGGCAATGACGAGCGGCAAAAACGTCGCTGTGATAGCCAACGACATTTTGAAATACGCCTGTCCAAGTGCCTGAAGTCCCCGTCCGGCAAGCTGGTTCAATGAAACTTTGATCTTGAATCTCGCCAGTCCAATGGGAATAAAAAGCACATTCAACAACGCCCAAATCCCCATGCCAAGAAAGAAAAAGCCGAGGCTCTCGTAAGCCAGTCGCAGGTAATACACGGCCGTACCTGCCGGACTAAACTGCCTGATCGTGGGCCCGGCAGTAAACGCCTCCGCAAGGGCTACCCCGATTCCAAAAAGAATTGGCCAGGGACCTTCGTAGCTCCGTCGAAGGATCGATTCGTACCATCGCCTCAGGTCGTTTTGATCTGCTTCAACAAAAATGAGCAGGTCGTCGAAAAGCTGCATTAATACCCGTGAACAGTACACGATAGTAATCGTCACCAGCGCAAAGAACAGGATAAGACAACCAAACTCCACAAGATGCTCATGCGCACCCTCAATGTTGATTCCGAGAAAATAGTCGAGTATAAAGACGGCCTCCCAGGCAAGCAAAAGGGTTAACCAATAGGGCAAGGGAATGCGACTGATTCGCTCGGGCCACGAAATGACTAATACACGTGCTGATGACATCTTTGCTAGTGGGAACTCCAGCCAAAAATTAACAGAATGCTTTGGAGGTCGCAAGTGATGCTACTCAATCAAATTCTTGCCTGACCAGTTCCGGATGTAAAAGTCTCGAAGAAATTTACAGTCGTCCGTGGCTCACAATGTAAGGCGATAAAAAATATCGCAAGCGAAGTGCCCTGTGTTCCCGAGAGGACCTGACAAACGCTGAAAACCGTTCTTCTCGTATAGGCGCATAGCCAGTTTCATAGTATTGAATGTTTCCAGGTAGCAATGCCGAAACCCTAATACGCGTGCCGCCTCGAGACATTTATCCAAAACGGCCTGCCCCAGTCCCATGCCCCTCGCCGCAGGGAGGAAGTACATCTTTTTTAATTCACAGGTATCCTCATCGCCACCTTCAAGAGGCGCAACGCCGCCTCCACCTACGACCTTCCGATTCAGTTCACAGACAAAAAAGGCAGCTCTTGGTTTGTTGTACGCTGCGAAGATATCGTCTACCTCATGGTCGTGAATGGCGAATCCCGGGCCATCAGCGCCGAACTCAGGCATTACCGTTCGAATGATCCTTGCCACGGCTTGACTGTCCTGTGGTGTGATGGGTCGAATCACGCTACTCATGCGTCTCGTTTCATTGCATTGATTGCGTTCAGGAACTCTTCCCGGATGGGTCGATCCAGGTGGTGCCTGCCGGCGCGAGTCACCCATTGACCGTTGACAAGCGTCCCGTACAGATCGCTGCTGTCACAATTGTATAAGATCCTGGGCAGCAAGCTTGTCGTGTCATCATCCATCAAAAGGGGAGACCGGGCGTCAAAAATTGCAGCATCCAATGGCTCGCCTATTTCAAAAAATTCTTTCCGCGGAGTTCCCATAGCCATTCTTCCTGCTGTGATCGTCTCACGGATCAGGACATGAGCACCATCGTCGAAAGTGTTGCGCTCGTGCGTCGTAAGCCGTTGCGCATAGTCCAACCACCTGAGGTCTTCGAGTGGGTTCAGACTGATGTGGCTGTCCGTACCGATAGACCAATGTCCACCCTGACGCGCATAATCCGTCAGGCGGAATATACCATCACCCAGATTACCTTCTGTGCCCGGGCATAGAACAGCGTGTGCACGCGAACGTGCAAGCATCTCTATTTCATTGTCGTTCAAATGGGTGCAATGAACCAGATGAAACCGTTCGTCGACCGGCAAATTGTTCAACACCCATTCCACGGGCCGTTGCCTGAGGTGTGCAACGCACTCATCAACCTCCTTTAACTGTTCGGCAACGTGCATATGAAACGGCACATCGCCAGGGCCCTTTGTGATCGTACCGACAATGTCATCGACGTCCACAGCGCGCAAAGAGTGCACGCCGAATCCAAGGGATGCTCCTTCGTACTGGGCAATCGCTGGCGTCGACGCTTGTAGCAGTTTAAAGTAGTCGTCAATACTACGAGAGATAAACCGTCGTTGACCTGGTTGTGGCTCTCGCCCAAAGCCTCCTTTTTGATAGAACACGGGGATTAGCGTGATCTTGATTCCTGCGGTCTTCGCGGCTTCGACGAGACGAAAGCCCATTTCCGCGACATTCGTGTAGGCTTTCCCGTCGCGATCGTGGTGCAGGTAGTGGAACTCCGCAACATGCGTGTATCCTTTTCGCAGCATCTCCGCATACAGCATTGTGGCGATCGTTTGCATCTGGTCAGGATCGATCCTCAACGCGACGCTGTACATGGCTTCTCTCCAACTCCAGAAATCATCAGAGGTGCCCGCCGGATGTTTTTCGGCGAGCCCGGCCATGGCATATTGAAAAGCATGAGAATGAGCATTTTGAAAACCCGGCAAGGCATACCCTTTGACCTGTTCGAACGCAACCGCTTCCGTCGGTTTCTTGTCAGCCAAATAACGCACAAAACCGTCGCTATCTACGCCAACCCAGGCCGGCGATAACCATCCCGTCGATTCAAGGAGGGCATCAAAAAGAAAGTACTTCAATTTCGGCTTATTTAATCAATCGTTCTGCCAACTCACTGAGGGTGCGCTTCAACACTTCTCTTATCCTTTCTGCTCTGGCCTTGTCATATTTTAGTTCGGCATCATCCATATAAACGACTTTACACATTTCAAGTTGGAGTGCGTGTTCGTTCAAATCCGGCCTGCCATAGTGGCGCGTAATATATCCTCCTCTGAATGGATGATTGTGCGAAAATCCGTAACTACCACTGCCAAGGCTCTTCATCGCTGTCGCGATCAGATCAGGCGATGCGGATCTCTCATCGGCACTGCCAAGGATCAAGTCCGGAAATCTTTCCTTCTGAATAGTGGCCACATACTCGCGAATAGAATGGCAATCCCACAGTAGCACTTTTCCAAACCGACTCTTTGTTTCACCGAGCAGTTCCCTCAGTTGCTCATGGTATGGCTTATAGTATTTTTCTCTCCTCGTGGCAATATCAACCTCATCAACTTCATGTCTCCTGTCCCGATAGAGTGCTTGCCCAAGAAAAGTCGTCGTCGGGCAAAGCCCCGTAATAATGCGTCCATCGGAGTAAAGTGGTTTACCTTCGGGATCCCTGTTGAGATCGATGACCCAACGATTGTACACCGCGCTGATCATTGGCATTCCCATGGTAGCTGTGAAATCATAGAGCTGATCCACAAACCAATCTGTATCGTCTGGCGCATTAACAAGGTCTGGATCGAATTGGTCCTTTAACTCTTCAGGGAATACTGTACCGCAATGTGGCACACTGACAACGATAGGCGCCATCGAGTTTGGTATCTCAAGCCTGAAAGCATCCATTACGTCAATTTCCTTTCTTCTTCTTCCTTTTCTTTTCCTTTCCTTTTCTCTTTTCCTCTTTTTGCTGTTGTGCCCGGGCTCTGGCTTCCTCCGCCTGGTCGCGGGCAAGGTCAGCCATCTGCCGCATCATCGACTGAGTACGACGAAGTTCCTGGCGTGTCGTCTCCAGCTCTCTTCGAACGGCGCTGGTGGATTCAGCATACATCAACTTCCTTTTCAACGCCATCACGCGGCGAAAGATTTCGTCGATACGCTCCCGCGAGATTTCGCCACGCTCCACCATCCCCCGAATAATGCCATGCACCTTGTCTACAGTCCGTTCGTCACTTCCGGAGATGTTATTTGAAAACGTCAATATATCAATCCCTGCATTAATTGCCATTCGGATTGCCTCCTCTAATCCATAGTGTTTCGTGATTGCATGCATTTGCATATCATCGGAAAACACAACACCGTCAAACTGGAGTCGACTACGCAAGATTCCCGTCAATATATCGTCCGACAACGTGCCAGGATGCCCCTCCGGATCAAGCTTGCGGTTAACGATATGCGCGGACATGATTGCATCGACGTAGCCCGAGTCAATCAGCACCTTGTATGGCCGTAACTCCGCCTCGTCCCACGTGTTTGTTACATCGGCGATTCCGAGATGCGTATCGCTTTCTGAGCTACCATGCCCGGGGAAATGTTTCAAGGCAGTGAGCACACCAAATCGCCGGTGTGCGCGAATGAATTCTTTTGCCATTAGCGCAACCGTGTCCGCGTCCGCTGAAAACGCTCTTCCATAACGCGCGATGATAGGATTGTCAGGATTTGACGCGAGATCCACAACCGGTGCGAAGTTCATGTTGATCCCCAGGCCGGCCAGGGTAGCGGCCGTTGATTCGCCATAGAAGCGTACCGAGTCCAAACTTGAATCTTCACCCATCGCTGCCGCAGTGATTGACCGCGGAAATCCGTACTTGTCTTTTAACCGATTTACTCTACCTCCCTCCTGATCGATGCTGATCAACAACGGTATTGGAGCCGCCTGCTGGTAAGTCCACAGGATTTTTTTAAGTTCGAAAAATGAACTTCGGGCTGGAATATTCTTTTCGAACATAATGATTGAGCCGACCTTCCCGCTTCGAATTTCCTCCAACACCTCTGGATCAACACGGCTTGAGGGAAATCCGATCAGCAACATTTGGCCGATCTTGATATCAAGACTATCCGTCTCCTGGGCAAAAGACAACGGCGCTATGAAAACCGCGACGACGCCGACAAAAATTCTTCTAATAACGTTCATGGATTAGCTGTAGTAGTTCCTGCATGTTACTGCGAACTACATTGGACGGAATAATATAGTTGCTGTTCATAAAGGAAAATAGAAGCGTCTTGCCCGAGCGTGTGACAAGAAACCCACTCAGGCAGTGATTATTGTTCAACGAACCGGTCTTCCCGAAAATATAGGGCGTCTCACCTTTGTACCAGTTGCGAATTGTCCCGCTCACTCCCCCGGTGGCGAGTAACGGAAAGAGTCGGTTCGTCGGCACGATCTCAGCAATTTTCTCCCACATCTTTACTATCGACCGCGGCGTAAACAAGTTGAACCGCGACAATCCCGATCCATCTACCCACCGCGGTTCATCCGGCAGGTCCTGAAGAAAATTCTCCTTAACATAGTCAATGGCGATCTCGGAGCGCAACGTATCGCTCAATACCCCGGCACAAATCAACAAAAGCTGTTCCGCAATAAAGTTGTCGCTGTCCTGCATCAACACGCGGTACAAGCTGTCCGCCGGGACGCTGTACAACGTCGACACGGTAACGGTAGAATCAGGCAACGGGATGTGAGTCGCGACCACCGGCCTGTCCAGGGTATCGGCAAGCAAATCTGCGACGAGTAAGTCACTTACCTTAATCGGTATATTCCATTCAGTCGTCGAGGTCTTTCGTTTTCCCGGGTGAAATTTGAACTGATTAGAGTGTATTTCGCGGACAAACCGATTTCGGTCGGCCTCATCACCCAACGAATAGAATCTCTCAAAGTAGGGAGGGGATATCTTCGGCGTATCCGATTCAAGCCGGGCGGTGAAGAT
>CAZIAG010000001.1:0-33508 GCA_964537375.1 uncultured Roseivirgaceae bacterium | reverse complement strand
ACGTATCGCTTTGTTCTGTAAGTACAATGTTCGATTTCCCCGTCGATGCGTCGACGTGCAACAGGTCTACGCGGTTCTGCAAGCGATTTGATTTTCGCACGGAGAGCACGTTGGGGTCTTTCGTCCAAACGACTCTCGGGATATAGATGTCATTTTCATCACCAACATCTGCCTTTATTTTTTCTCCTGATGCTACGTCATAGATCCATATCTCCACATTGGAGTTGTTCTCGCCGGCTTTCGGATACTTGAATCGGTAGTCTTCCGGGTAGAGTTGGCCTTCCTTCCAAACCTGCATGTTATACTCCTTTACCTGTGACTCGTCAAACCGGTAAAAGGCAATTTTCCGACCGTCGGGAGACCAATGAAAACCATTCACAAACCCGAACTCTTCTTCGTAAACCCAATCGGTGGTTCCATTGATGATGTGGTTGAATTTTCCGTCGGTGGTGATCGCCACTTCCTTGTTGGCGACCAGGTCGACCATAAACAAGTTGTTGTTCCTTACGAAAGCGATCCTGTTGTTGTCCGGGGAAAATGCGGCGTACGACTGCTTGCCGCCATCGGACAACTTTTTCAGCGACGCGGATTTCACGTCATAGATAAAATACTCTGCTGTGTAGGATCGGCGATAAATACTTTCAAAGCCCGTCAGCAGAAGGATCTTGGTTTCATCCTCGCTGAATTGGTACCGGGATATTTGAAGGGCGGGGTTGAGTTGGGAGCCGTCGAGGATTGTTTCCACCGGCTGGCCGGTAGTTACGTCGAAACGGATGATCTTGTTGTCGTTGAGGGCGGAATAGTATTTTCCATCGTTCATCCAATTGACACCACCTACGCTGCGTTGCCTGAAGGTACTTTTCCGGGTGAAGTCGTCAACGGTGATTTTCTGCTGGGAAAAGCCGCCAACTGAAACGGTGATGAGGAGAAGGGCGAGAAATTTCTTCATGGTGTTCAGGTTAATGGGGCAAATTTGTCAATAATCTTAAATTATCAAACGTATTTTTGAAGCTGAGACCTTAGTTGGGATGAATGAAGATTCAACAAGATACGACCTGGTCGTGATTGGGGCGGGACCCATTGGATTGGCTTGCGGCATTGAAGCACAGAAGGCGGGTCTGCGATACGTGATCATTGAAAAGGGTTGCCTGGTAAACTCCCTTTACAACTATCCTTTGAACATGACCTTTTTTTCCACTTCGGAGCGTCTGGAGATCGGTGGGGTCCCCTTTATCTCACACGGACCGAAGCCGAACCGATTCGAAGCTCTCGAATATTTTCGGCGTGTTTGCATGGCCTGGCAATTGCAGGTGAGATTGTATGAAGAAGTTAAGGCTGTACGACGAGAAGGCGATTTGCATCGTGTTGAAACAACGAAAGGTCGTTACAACGCAGCCGCAGTGGTCCTTGCCCTGGGGTTTTATGATCTTCCGTTTCTACTGAATGTACCCGGGGAAGATCTTCCAAAAGTAAAACACTACTACGACGAACCACATCCGTATTTCGCGCAGAAAGTGCTCGTCATTGGAGCAGCGAACTCCGCGGTGGACGTTGCCCTGGAGACCTGGCGGAAAGGTGCAGATGTCTCGATGGTGATCCGCGAATCTGCCCTCAGGGATTCAATAAAGTACTGGGTCAGGCCGGATATTGAGAACAGGATCAAGGAAGGCTCCATCAAGGCATATTTCCACTCAGAAGTTGTACGTATCGACCCGACGACGGTGACGATCAGAACACCGGAAGGACTGAAGGTTCTGGAGAACGATTTTGTTCTCGCGATGACTGGCTATAAGCCGCCGTTCGAGTTTATGGAGTCGATGGGAATTGCCTTTCACAACGATGAATACCACACGCCGGTCTATAATGAAGAGACCATGGAGACAAATGTGCCGGACCTTTATCTCGCGGGGGTGGTGTGTGGTGGACTGAAAACCAACAAATGGTTTATCGAAAACTCTCGTGTCCACGCAGAAATCGTGGTGGCAGATCTTCGTCGAAAACTGCAGCGGTAAACGTGTTGAACTTTGGTGAAGGGTTGTTCAGGCTACCGATGCCCGCCAGATTGCCGGTGAGGAATAACCTATGTCTTGAGATAATTCCGAAGGTGCTGAAGATCAGGGTTTCATTTTCAGACGCGTATAAAAAATGCCTCCACGGGGGAGGCATTTCAGAAATACATTCAAATTCTTACTCTTACTCCGACTCAATCCAATGCGTCTGCTTTGATCGTGCACTTGAGCGTTACGGGCACCGAGAAAGCAGCTGGCGTTTTTGTGAGTTTACCTCTAACCACAAAAAATACCTGGTGGACGGACTCAAGTTGTTGGGCAATTGCATTTAATCCCTGGACATTATAAGCGAGCTTGAACTCCTGTCCAACAGACCCACCGATACTCTGCGATCCGATATGGGCGGTCGCAATTGCCATTGTTGTGTCGGCATCGGCGTAAAATATCCCCATACCGTCCTGGAAGAAAGCGTCGTGTCCTTCCGCAACATCGGCCACTGTGTAAAGCACCTCGTGCACCGTGAACTCTTTGATTTTGTCTTTGTACTTGTCGAAGGTTTCGTCCTTTGTGGCATCGATGATACCAATGTCGATATACTCCTTTCCGTCAGGGTGTTCTTCATTCTCATCGATCACAAATGTGTGCTGAATCTCAATATCGATCGTTATGTCGTCTGCAGTTTCAAACAGGTCGCATCCCGTGAAGAGAACGACAAGACTCAAGCCCATCAGGATTTTAAAAACAGCGGTTTTCATAGTCAGGTGTGGGTTATTATTATCGTTGAATTAGTTCGGGGTATATCTGAAACGGGGTTCGAATTTACGATTATACACCCTTTATACAAATCGCGCCAGAATGGAAACCACCTGTTGTGCATAACCGCCCCCAAAAAGATTGACGTGTACCAACAGCGGATACAGATTATAGACGTCCAGGCGTTCATCAAATCCCGGCATTAACGGAAAATTTTCGTTATATGCGTGGTAAAAGGTGTCGGCAAAGCCTCCAAACAGGTTTGTAAAGGCAATCTCGGCTTCCCGGTGGCCGTAGTGTACGGCGGGGTCTATCAGGCATGGCATACCCCTGTCATCAGTGATGAGATTGCCGCTCCACAGGTCGCCGTGCAGCAAGGCCGGAGGTTCATCGGGAAGGATGGAAGGCAATTGCTGAAACAAGCTTTCAAACCTTGTTGCGACTGATGAAGAAAGCTTCCCCTGCCGTAGGGCTAGCTGCAATTGTGGCACGAGTCGTTGGTGAATGAAGAAGTCGTTCCATTTTTCGTGTTGACGATTACTTTGCGGAAGAGAACCAATGTAATTGTCATGGTCAAGCCCAAAGGCAGGTGCGGTGTTTCGGTGCAGGGAAGCGAGCTGTCCGCCAAAATTTTCCCAGTACTTGGCGTTGGGTCGTGAAGCGTTGATTAATTCCAGGACGATGTATTGGTAGTGCTCCGCATCGCCGACCGCGATGACGTTTGGAACCCGGATCGATCCGGTTGCTGCGAGTATCCGCAGTCCCTGACTTTCTTTCTCAAACATGCGCGGGAATGTTTCCTTCGAATTCCATTTGAGGAAATAATCGCCTCGGCTTGTGGTCAAGCGACCTCCGTGGTTAATGCAACCTCCACTCACAAAGGAGAAGCTGCGAACGTCGCCAACCACGGCAGCGATTGTATTCGCGACGGGATTCGGTATCGCATCAGTCATCGATGGATGTTTATTGTTAATCCCGCGTAGAAATTCCTGGGCGGAGCGGGGTTAAAATACCGTCCACCAAATACCGCGTTTAAGTCGTTGCCCAAACTATATTTTTGATTGGTCGCGTTGTCAATGCCCATAAACAAGTCGAGCTTGTGCTCATTCAGCATTCTCCGGTGACCTACACGCGCACCGAGCAGGAAATACGCTGAAGCGAATACTGTATTTCCGTCGTTCAGAGGAATTTCAGAAACGTAGTTTGCCGTTGCATTCAGGTAAAAGTTTTTTGTTGCGATGTCAACACCCGTCGTGCTGACTGAGGCAGGCACCCCCGTGAGTTTATTTCCGGAATAGTCGATCTCGTCGATCGCGTAGCGGGTAAACCGGTAGTCATTGTATGCATAGCTGGTCCATATCTTTGCATCGGTGAAAACGCCGTCCCCACGCTGGAAAGGCGTCCATGAAGCGGTTGCTTCCACACCGCGCTGTGAAGTTTGTCCGGCATTTACGAAGTAGTCCGCGCCATCGGGGAGGTGTTGGACCACGATAGCCTCGCGCAGACTAAAATCGTAGGCAACGATCTCCCCTGAGAATCGACCGTCCGGTGTATTTGCCCGCAGTCCTATCTCGTAGCTCGTGCCTCGTTCGGCTTGCAGGTCGTTGTTGAACGCGTTGGTGGAAGGGCGCACTTCCGCCAATGAAGGGGGCGAGAATCCGCGACTGATGTTCGCAAAGACCGACATGCCTTTGAAGTTTTTCACAACGGCAATCCGGGGTGCCAGGAACAAGTTGAATCGCTTTGTGTGACTCACCGAAGGCGTCGGGAAGTGCCGGCTAAACCGGTACATAGTCGTATTAAGGCTACCACCAATGGTAAGGAATGCTTCGTTGAAGATTTCGAAGTGTGCCTGGGCGAAGGCGCTTCCGAGTTGGGATGACAGTTCATCGTCTGTCTGAACGGCGGCCCTGGATCCGTATTCGTTATCGTACACCGTCAACGGACCTTTAAAATATTGAGCTTCCACGCCGGCACTCAGTTGATGCTGGTTGTCGCTGCCAAATGCCCGTTGCTTTTGGGCGCGAAGGCCGAGGTTATTTTCCCGGCGCTCTTCGTAATTGCGAACCGTCGGGTTGCGGAATTGAGAGAGTGACCAGAAAATCCCCACTGACGTTGAACCGCCTTTGTCTGTCTCCTGATTGTAGTTCACGCTGAAGTAGGGAGTCTTGTTGTAAACGGCGGCCTTTTGTTCAACGGCACCCCGGTTGGGGCCGGCTGCCGGTCGTGCCTGGCGCGGGTTTTCGTCATATTGTTGCTGCGTCAATCCACCCGGGGTTTCGTAGTTGAGATCTGTATAGAAAAGTGAGGCAGAGAAGACCCCTTTTTCTCCGACAGGCATCAGGAGGTCCGCATGGAAAGCGTATCGGTCCATCTCAGTCTGTTCACGGTATCCGTCGGAGTGATGTGCGGCTGCGTGCAGGCGCAACACGAGTTTTTCGCCGTGAATCTGATGGCTGACAGCCAGTCGTCGAAGTCCGAAACTTCCAAACGTCGTTGAGAGAACAGTGTTGTCGGACTTGACCAGCGGACTGTTCAACAGTATTACACCTCCGGTGCCTGCGCCGTAGAGACTTCCTGCCGGGCCTTTGATTACCTCTACCTGACCGATGGCGTCGAAATCGAGGAGATTCAGATAGGTATTGCCTCCCCCGTCAGTAAGGGGCAAACCGTTCCAATAAATTTTGACGTTCCGAACACCGAATGGCGAGCGCAGCAGACTTCCACGTATCGAGAACCGAACGCTTCCGGGTGATCGTTCTTCCATTCTTACGCCGGGAATGGTGTTCACTGCGGGAAGCAAGCTCGTATTGCTGAACCGCCGGAGCTCATCGGGATTGACAACCGCTACCGAGGCAGCCAGTTGGTGTAGTGGCTGGTTTGTCGAGTAAGCGTGTATCACGACAGGTTCGAGCACGCGGGTTGTATCGCCCGTCTGCGCGATTGCTGCAGCCGCAGTTGTCATCAATAGAATGAGCAAGCCCTTTCGCATATGCGCAATACTTGTTGGAAAGTACTCCTCAGGAAAATTCTGTCATCAATTCTTCGACGGACCGAGCCTCCGGGAAGAACTCCAGCAGACGCAGCATCACACGGTCGACGAGGGTGTCCGGGCACGATGCGCCGCTGGTGAGTACGATGTCCAATGGCCGACGTGTGGGTAGAAAGTCTTCCGTCACTGCCATTTCACGGTTACGGTAGTGAAAATGATGGATCTCCCGCGACGACCTGATTTCCCGTTCGGAGTTGATGAAGTAGGTTGGGAATTTTTGTTCGCAGAGCTCGACGAGGTGAGAGGTGTTTGAGCTGTTGTAACCGCCTACGACGATCGCCAAATCAGCATTGGTTTCCAGCAGTTGATAAGTTGAGTCTTGATTATCATTGGTGGCGTAACACAACGTGTCGCGCGTGTCGGCAAAATGATCGCGAATGTTTTCGAGTCCATACTTCCGGACCATGATATCGCGGAAGTATTCGGCGATAGCCTGCGTTTCTTTGGCCAGCATCGTGGTCTGATTGACCACACCGATTCGCTGCAAGTCGCGATCCGGATCAAAGCCGTCGGAATACTTTCCGGCGAATGTTTCGAAAAAATCTTCGTTGGATTCTCCCGTAATAAAGCTTCCCAGGAGTTTCGCGTCTTCCATGTCGCGGACGACGATGGAAGGCGCCGATCTGGCGGAATGCGAAAACGTTGCGCGGGTCTCTTCGTGGCGTGGCTTGCCGTGAATAACGACCGTGTAATTTTCCTGCCCGAGTTTCGCAGCGCGGTTCCAGACTTTTTCGACAAACGGGCACGTCGTATTGTACTTCTGCACCTCAACGCCCTTGTCAAGTAGAAGATTTTCAACTTCGACCGTGGTACCAAACGCCGGGATGATAACGATGTCGTCAGCATGAATTTCTTCCCAGCGAATAAACTGCCGGCCGTCGGTATCCATAATAAACCGGATACCGCGTTCCTGGAGATCGGCGTTCACTTCCTGGTTGTGAATCATTTGGCTCAGCAAAAAGACGCGTTTTGTATTGTTCTCGCTGAGTGCCCGGTAGCTGATCTCAATCGCGTTTTCGACACCATAACAAAATCCGAAATGCCGTGCGATGTAGAATCGGACCGGACCGAAGTCCAGAACTGTGGGACTAAAATCCTGCTTGCGATGATCCTTGAGTCTACGCAGTTCCTTAATTCTGCCGGTAATGGCTGACCGGTAATATGCAGGGATGTCGAACTTTTTGATGGCTGTAGATTTTGCTACAAAAATAACAGAAAGGGCGACTAACGGGTTCGTAAAAATGCACCGCACCAGGCGCGATGATTGCCATCGCCCGGGATCCGATCAAAGACAAGAATGCCTGTGGTCTGATCAGAAACCACAGGCATCAATAATGGGCTAAGCTGCTTTGGAAAGTTTGTCTTCCTCGATAGTGACTTTGTGGGGTTCCTTCTTTTCCATGTCAAACCACATTGCCTCTACCAGGTTTTTCTTGATGTACTTGAGCACCTCAAGTACCTTACCGTCTACTTTGCTGCGAACTCTGTCGCCCTTCCTAAACAGTCTTCTCATATCGCAAATCGTTTTACATTCTAAACGCGTAATTGAATTCCCTCTGTGAATTTTCGTATCGACCAGAGAGGATAACCATATCACCTGACCTTTTCTTTTTCAGGATCTCCTTCAATTCCTTAACGGACCTTACGGGAACCTCGTTGACTCTTGTGATGATAAAGCCTTCGCGGATATCGGTATAGCTCTCGAGTTTGCCTTCGAGGAGCTTCTTGACCCTCACGCCGTTCTCAATATCGAGATTTTTCAGGATATTCTCATCTACCTCCTCCAATTCTATGCCCAGGGCCGAAAAACCGGCCTCCGGGGCCCGGATTGGGCCAATTTCACCGTCCTTGTTCCTGAGAACCACCGGAAATGTCAATTCCTTGCCGGCGCGATTTACGGTAACCTCTACCTGATCTCCGGGACGATGGAGGCCAATGTATTCGGTCAACGCTGTATTTGAACGAATGGGTGTATTGTCGATCTTGACGACAACGTCACCTTCACGTATGCCCGCTTCGGCCGCGGAACTCTGATTCATGACGGCTGCCACATAGGCGCCCTCGCGAACCTTGAGGCCAAACTCCCTGGCGACCTGGCTGTTCACACTGCGAATGCTGACGCCAAGCCATCCTCGCTGCACCGTGCCATAGCGGATAAGGTCTTCAACAATCTTGCTGACGATATCGGAAGGTACGGCAAACCCGTACCCGGAATACGATCCCGTGGGACTGGCTATTGCCGTGTTTATGCCAAGCAATCCACCCGCCAGGTCTACGAGGGCTCCGCCACTGTTGCCGGGGTTTATCGCCGCATCGGTTTGAATAAACGATTCGATGGCGGTGTTACCCTGCTCAGTGGGGCGTCCAAGAATGTTAATGCTTCTGCCCTTCGCGCTGATAATTCCTGCAGTCACGGTGGAGTTAAGATTGAACGGATTCCCAACGGCGAGCACCCATTGGCCAACCTTTGCGTCATCGGAATCAACGAATGACAAATAGGGCAATCCGGTTTCTTCAATTCGGATCAATGCGATGTCTGTATCCGGGTCTGACCCCACCAATTCGGCGCGGTAACTGCGGTTATCGATAAGCGACACGATGATCTCGTCAGCGCCCTGGATCACGTGATTGTTGGTGACGATGTATCCATTCTCAGAGATAATCACCCCGGAACCGCTGCTAAGGCTAGGGCTTTGGCGAAAGTGCGGACCAAAAAGTTCCTCGAAAGGGCTATACGGCTGGCCGTGCGTTCTCGATCCGTTATTGCTGGAGCGTATATGGACCACTGCCGGCATGACTTTCTCCGCCGCGGCCGTGAAATCCAGCGGGACAGTTTTTCCGTCACCATCGACGGTGTATGCTGCCGGGATAGCAGATAACGGTGTATAGTTCAATTGAATGGTGCCCGAGGGGTCACTAAACCATTTGAAAGACGCGACCGTGACGGCACTTCCCAGAACGGCCGCAAGAAGCAGTGAACCAAATCTCTTCATGATGTTCTAATTTCGTGATCGTACATCGTTGATCGCAAAAATTGGGCAAAACACCGTTTGCCTCAAAATCTGCCAGAATTACCCAAAAAACAAGGGTCGTATATCAATTACGAAAAGATTCGGAGCTGGGTTTTGTCATTTTCGGACGCTGGTGCCCGCCATCACCACAGGCTCATGGGTTGGTCCGTCATGCTCAGGACCGCAAACCTCGCCGAAACTGCGGGCGCATTGGTTTTCATCGTCGTAAAACCGCTGGGCCGACGGGACGAAAAATGGACTTGCGATGCTCTTTGTCGAATCAAAGTCCTGGAATCGTATATGGGCCAAATCCAGCATGGTATAGAACACGTTTTCCGCCCCGATCTTTTGGTCGACGTTCCTCTTCAATGTTTCCACGATGTTCGGGTACTCCTGGTCAAACCGGTCGGAAGTCCAGATGAAGAGCGGTACGCGCAGCGTGGATGCGGAGGGGCGGAAATGAAAGTTGAGACGATCGGAAAAAACTTCGAAGAGATCTTCACCGTGATCAGCGACATACAACAACCCACTGACGTCTGACCGGTCGTGGATCATGGCGATGACACGATCGATAAAATAATCGGAGTAGAGAATACTGTTGTCGTAGGCGTTGATGATCGCCTCTCGCGAGGCAGGGTTGTCGGATGATTTGGAAGAAGGTTTGAATCGATCGAATCGTTTCGGATAGCGCTTGCCGTAATCCCAGTGACTCCCCATGGTATGCAGGACGATAAAGAGGTCTTTTTCAGAATTCAGGGCGCTGTCGAGAATAGGCAAAAGCCTTTCGTCGTAGACTTCATCGAGTTCCACCATGGGCGAGAAGGTCGGTGAGAAGACGGCTTTGTCGGCACTCTTCGCGTGCATCAACACCGTTCCCAGGGTAAGAATCTCGTTGTCGGAGTGATTGCTCAGCCAAAGCGTTGTAAAGCCGGCTTCGCTGAAGGCCGTGAGGATGCTCTTCTCATTGAACTGGCGAGAAAAGTTATCCGGGGTCGCCCGCGTTATCAATTGCGGAATGGAAAGCCGCGTAAAATGCGCACCGGCCACTGCATTGCGGAACGTGATCACGCCATCGCGCAGGGCAAGCCGAGGCGATGTGTTGCGACTATACCCGTTGATCTGCCACCGATCATACCGCGCCGATTCACCAATGATCATTACGTATACTTCACGTCCATTCAACGAATCGAGTTTATGTGCCCCGAACGAGAAAGAGGCGATACGGTTGATGTCGTTCTGTTCCAGCACGGCCATGGCCTTTTGAATTCCGTCGACGATGGAAAAAGGATAATGAGGTACGAGCAGAATCTGTCCGGCTCCAAAGGAAGAAAAATTTGCTGGTGTCACCTTGTTTTCGTGCGCCGCCAATGATGCCAAAAGGAGAAACGAGATCCCGGAAGCGAGAGCAGCATGTTTCAGCGGAATCCGGGGATTGCGTATACCCTGGACACAGATGAAATACGACAATACGATGCCAAACTCGGCAGGCACCAGTACCAGCAGATATTGTTCGAGCGCCTCGACAGCCTCCCGGGGATTTGTTTGCAGGAGAAGCGCAATCATCTTGTAACCCGGCGCGACACCGGAAAGGATGGAAAGCACGATCAGTGGCATAACCGCAATGAGCGGAACAAGGAGGTAGAAGTAGACACGAATATTTCGGTAGAAGAAGACGATAGGCGTCAGGAAGAAAAGAAGGGAAAATAGCGGCGGCTTGAGCGAGTCTAAAAAATCCTTTTCATCCAGCCCCGTGAAACCCGTCATGATGCCCGGAAGGAGTAGCGGCAAAAACGCCGAGAAAAGCCGAAGCCAGTTCGAGCCGGTATACATGAACGCTCAAGAAATATCCGAGAATCATTTCCAAGATTAGCCACCCAGAGACGTGTAGAAGGGAAAAATTAGTATGCCATTTTGAAAAATGGATTCCTCGTGAAATCAGGAGCCGGGTGTACATCATCGGGAGATTCAAATTCCGAGGAGTGCTCAAATCTTTCGCCGGTTGCCCTGAGACATTTTGTCCTCAATAAGAAAATTCAAACTGAACGATTTCGGACACATTGCTGCCGTGACGTTGAAATATCTGGAGGAATCCAGCCTTGAAAAAATCACCCTTGAAACGGTATTTGATACTACCGCAAAACTTTTTTGAACCGTTTCATCATCTAATGCAAAACTTGCCACGGCCCTGAAACGTAAACTGTAGTATGCAACGGCTTTACTCTGAATGGAACTCAAAGGACAAAGACCGGGACGCCAATAACCGTCTGCTGAGAAGACTTCGTTTTGCCCTCCTTTTTTGGCTCGTTGCATTTTTTGCAGTCGCAATCTGGTTTACCAACTCCCCTGGATTCTAGTTTAAGGTCGTCACGGTTTTTTTGAATTATTTTGCCGATGTATGACCATTGAAGGCAGAGTATTTCTAAAAAAGGGAAAGGACGTTTCCGTTCGTCGGTTTCACCCATGGGTGTTTTCAGGCGCAATTGAGAAGACCGACGGGGACGTTGATGATGGAGGTTGGGTCGAAATTCAAGATAACGCGAAGAAAACTTTGGGCTTTGGGCATTTTCAGAAGGGAAGTATCGCTGTTAGAATTCTTTCCTTTGAATCCGCACCGCCCAGCAAAACTTTCTACGAGGAAAGAATTTCAGCCGCCTTGAAGGCGAGACGTACCTCCGGACTACCGTCGCCCGAGACGAATTGCTTTCGAATCATACACGGTGAAGGGGATGGCCTGCCAGGCCTTATTATCGACTATTACGATGGCGTTGCGGTGATTCAGTCGCACTCCCCGGGCATGCATCGCGATCGGTCTGCCATTGCAGACGCGTTGAGGAAGGCCTGGAATGAAGTGACGGCGGTTTATTATAGAAGCAAAGGAACGCTGCCCGGACGTCTTCGCGATGAAACCGCTGACGAGTATCTTTTCGGAAATGCCCCGGTCCCTCACCCTGTCATCGAGAATGGCTGCAGGTTTTTCGTCAATTGGGAAGAGGGACAAAAGACCGGGTTCTTTCTGGATCAGCGCGACAACCGGAAGCTCCTAGGGGCATTTTGCGCGGGCAGGAATGTGCTCAACACCTTTGCGTACACGGGTGGTTTTTCCGTTTACGCCTTGAAGGGTGGTGCATCGCTGGTGCATTCGGTCGATGCATCGGAACCCGCAATTGAGCTGACCCGAAGAAACCTCGAGGCGAATGGATTTGACCCTGGCACTCATGCCTGTTTCGCCGAGGACACGTTCGATTTCCTGAAGCAGCGACCGAATCAATATGACGTGGTCATACTGGATCCGCCCGCGTTCGCAAAACACCGCGACGCCAGGCACCAGGCCGTCCGTGGCTATCAGCGACTCAATGCTGAGGCGATGCAGGTCATTCGTCCGGGAGGCATTCTCTTTACGTTTTCCTGTTCTCAGGTTGTTGATCGGCAATTGTTCTACGATACAATCGTGGCTGCCGGGATCCACGCCGGGCGAAACATTCGCGTACTCCACCACTTATCACAACCGGCGGATCACCCCGTGTCGCTCTTCCACCCTGAGGGTGAGTATTTGAAAGGGCTTGTGCTCCTTGTGGAATAGATCAACGCCACTCGCTCGTTGTCCGGTGAGAAATCAGTTGCCAGTCTCCGTTCCGCCGGGCAAACACACGAATGTAACGCAACGCATATCCGCTGGTTTGTTTGGATTCGGATTCTCGTTTCACGGATAGCTTGCCTGCCAGAATGGCGACCTCGCCATGCAACTCTACCACCGTCGAGTCGTGATCCCTGGAAATGAAGCGTGCCTGTCCCATGTTTCCTATGTTCTGTATCCAGCTGGATTTCGAGTCAATGTGGCCGGTGCCATGTGTGAAGACGAAATCATCGCCATAGTGCTTTTCCAGGAAAGCAATATCTTTCTTAACGACAGCATTGTCGATCGCCTGGTTGAGTTCATCAATGACCACCGCCTCACCGGTTTTCGTTTGGGCAGCGCTTATGTTGAAGGCCGCATTCAATAAGAGCAGCACCAGCAGCCAGGATGATTTCATGGTGATAAGGTTATCGTTTATCGGGTTTATATCCGGACTGCTTGAAAATTTCCTGCGCGTTACTGGTTTCCATCAATTGCGACAGCGTGACGTTGGGGTGAGTGTCCATGTATGACTTGACAATTTGCCAACCCACCCACTGACCGATTCTGCCCGGGCATTTTTCACCGATCTCCAGCGTCTTCGGCCGTTCGCCAAGATATCTCTGCTTTATGAGGTGGCTGGTTTCGAACAGGACATTGTTTTCGATCAGCCGTGCCCAGATCAGGTCCTGGAAGGCATACGAGCCGTTGATTTCTTCCGCAGTGTAACGCAACAGTATGCTGTCCGGAGTGCACGGCAACATGTGTTTGGCAAAGTAGTACGATTTACCATAAGCGATCATGTCGGCCAGGGCAGTGCGATCGCTGATTTCGGTCTTGTTGAACCGCTCGTCGATTCCGTACATCAGCAGACAAGACGGTACGACGTTGGTGGGTACGTACTGCCGAAGAAGATACGCATACATGCTCGGCCGGTATTTTGCTCCCGGTCCGAGGTAGAAGTCGAGACTAACGATAATGAGTGTGTCGGAGACATAGAGATCTGTATCCAGACCGGAAACCAGGGTCTTGACTTTTGGCGGTACAAAATCCGGGTAATAATGCTTCATGTTCTGAAAGGCGAGACGAAACTCGTTCTCCAGTTCCCGCTGATCGCCGAACACGCTCCTTGTTTCATGGATGAGAGTATCAAAATGAGGATTGTGGAACCTTCCGTGGAGCTCGTTGATAAACACGGAGTCGTTGGGATATGCCGCGCGGCGAAAGATGTAATCGCGAAACAGCGGCTCCCGTGTCAACAGTGCCACCAATTGATCTTTGCTTTGAAGGTTGTCGATTGAATCGACATAGTTTTCAAACGTGAGGTCGATGTCTATGTCCGAGATGTCGGGTTGGACCACACATTCCTTTTCGGTGCCATCACATCCCGAAAGGAAGAACAAGACGGAAAAAACCAGCAAAGTAATTCTCATGTCCGCAAAAATATGCAATGTTGGATTGGTGCCTTATTTTGGAAACGTCAGTTTGCCTGCGGGCTTGTCCCGGGTCAGGCGTAAACTTTTGATTTCTTCGCCGACGATCACATGCACTAGGTTGGATTGGTCATCATAGACTTCGGTAATGATCGAATTCTTGACTTCGATCGTCTGCCATTTCCTGACGTTTTCGACCTCGATGTAAAATATGTGTACGTCGGTCTCCTGTTCGTGTCCCAGGTAGTTGGCCTTCATGGACTTTCCATCCAGCGAAATAGCAAATCGCTCCGAAAGGTATTGACCCATGAATTCGTCTACCTTTCTTGCATTCCGCGGATCGAAGATGTCGAGGTCGGGCTGGTCAAACCGGTTTCGCAGAGACAGTTCGAGATCGTCGGTAAACACGCGCATCATAATCTCCAGCGCTTTGGATTTTTCATCGAACTCGATCTCCGTCACCGATACGTGTATTGGATGCAGTGCAATCCCCAGCACAAGCCAGCGGAGCGGCGATAAGAACACAGAACTGATCATATTCACTAAACCGGCAAGATGTTTGCCATTTTCGAGACAAAGTTGCAGGAAAGCCTGTAAAAAACAGCATTCCATTTCGCCGGCAGTCAAAAAAGTAGGGAAATCGGCGCAGCGGTCAGCCGCGTTTCAAATTATCTTTTAATATTTGCGGCATTTCCTTTTAGCTTAGCCACATGTCGCAGTTCGCTGTTTACTTCGAAGAGGGCATGAAGCATATCCTGGACTATAACGACGGATATGACCATATCCTTTTTATCGTAGCCCTCTGTGCTCTATATATTAGCCGGGATTGGAAGAAGGTGCTCATCCTGGTTACCGCATTTACGATTGCCCACTCGCTTACCTTGGCGTTGGTGGCGCTTGACGTAATCAGGGTCTCGGCTGAGTGGGTGGAATTCCTTATTCCCCTGACGATTTTTGTTACCGCATTTTCAAACCTGTTCAAGTCTGAAGACAGCATTCACGACCGCCGTGTGCAGATGAACTACTTGTATGCGTTCTTTTTCGGACTGATACACGGCATGGGGTTCTCGAATTTTTTCAGGGCGATCATCGGCCGCGACAACATCGTGTCACAACTTTTCGCCTTTAATCTCGGTTTGGAGTTAGGGCAGATAATAATTGTTGCAATTTTCCTTGGGGCAAGTTTTATATTGGTTGAATTGATTGGAGTCAAGCGGCGTGACTGGAGGATGGTCATCTCCTCGGCAGTCGCTGGCATTGCCCTCATCCTTATGAAAGAAAAAGCATTTTGGACAGATTAATCGGATACATAGACATGAAGAAGGTCGTTTTCCTCATCCTCTTTACCGTGACCGGGTCTTGGGCCTGGGCTCAGGAACCTCAATGGCAGGGCAAATTCGAGCAACTCGATTACCTGTTACCGACGCCCAACGAATACCGGACGGGGTCCGGCGCTCCGGGGCCAAAGTACTGGCAACAGCGAGCGGACTACGTGATCAACGCAGAACTTAACGATGACAACCAGTCGATCACGGGCTCTGAAACCATCACCTATCACAACAATTCGCCCGACGCCTTGCGCTACCTCTGGCTGCAACTCGACCAGAATATCAACCGCGCTGACGGTGACTACAGAAAAATTGTCACCGGCACGATCCAGGACACTGTGGAAACTCGCAGCATCGCAAGCGAACTGGGCCTGTACGATTATGATGGAGGGTATAAGATCAAGGCCGTGAAGGATGCAGCCGGAAAAGCTTTGCCATACACCATCAATCAAACCATGATGAGGATCGATCTGCCGGCACCCCTTCGTCCTGGCGAAAAATTTGTCTTCTCGGTCGACTGGTCATTCAACATCAACGACCGTGTTCGTGGATATACGCTTAACGATGGCCGAAGCGGAATGGAATATTTCCCGAAAGACGGCAACTACGTTTATATCATCGCTCAATGGTTTCCCAGGATGTGCGTCTACGACGATGTGGACGGGTGGCAAAACAAACAGTTCCTGGGTCAGGGCGAGTTCGCGCTGACGTTCGGTGACTATGAGGTCAACCTGACCGTGCCGGCCGATCATATCGTGGCGGCAACCGGTATGGTACAGAACCCCAAGGAAGTTCTTACCCCTGAACAATACGCTCGTTTTGAAAAGGCCAAGACTTCATTTGATAAGCCGGTGATCATTGCGACACAGGCAGAGGCCGAAAAACGCGAGCAAACACGTTCCAAGGAGAAAAAGACCTGGCGATTCAAAGCGGAAAACGTTCGGGACTTTGCTTTCGCGACTTCCCGGAAATTTATCTGGGATGCGCAGGCCGTGAAGATCGGCGACAAGACGCCGCTCGCGATGTCGTACTATCCCAAGGAGGGCAATCCCCTATGGGAACGCGAATCAACCAAAGCGGTGCGCAACACCCTGATCACCTACTCTAAGCACACGATTGATTACCCTTATCCTCAGGCAACTTCTGTGCACGGTGCTTCACTCGGGATGGAATATCCGATGATCTGTTTCAACTATGGACGACCTGACGAGAATGGATATTATTCTGACCGCACGAAGTGGGGAATGATCGGCGTGATCGTTCACGAAGTCGGGCACAACTTCTTCCCGATGATCATCAACAGTGACGAACGTCAATGGACCTGGATGGACGAAGGGCTGAATACATTCGTACAGTATCTGACCCAGGTTGAACATTATCCCGATATGCCGCAGCGACGCGGACCGGCCCCGATGATTGTCCCCTATATGAAGAGCAGCAAGGACCTGCAACGCCCGCTCATGGTGAACTCTGAACAGGTTGTCCGCAGGAATTTCGGCAACGAGCAATATGCTAAGGCCGCAACAGCGCTTAATATTCTTCGCGAAACGGTAATGGGACCTGAACTCTTCGACAAGGCATTCAAGGAATACGCGCAGCGATGGGCTTTCAAACATCCGCAACCTGCAGATCTTTTCAGAACACTTGAAGATGCGTCCGCGGTCGACCTCGACTGGTTCTGGCGCGGTTGGTTCTATACAACCGACGCTACTGACCAGGCCATTGATCAGATAAAATGGTATCGGGTCAAGTCGCAAAAAGCACAACCGGAAGGTAAGGGAGTCAAGACGCGCTCGGGCGACCTTCGTTCCGGAAACAAAGGGGAGAGAAATTACGACGACTTCAGCAACGGACCTGAGGAATTTACCCTGGTGGCAACAGATCCGCGACTTTATGGGGATTTCCTGAGCCGCGTTGATGACAAAGCCATCATTGAAAAGCTTGAAGGCAAGAATATCTACGAGGTCACCCTTTCCAATAAGGGAGGTCTCGTGATGCCGGTGATAATCGAGTGGACCTACAAAGACGGTTCCCGCGAGCTTGAAAAGATTCCTGCCGAGATATGGCGACTCAACGAGCGCCAGGTTACCAAGGTGTTTGTCAAGGAAAAAGAAGTCGTCAACGTGATGTTGGATCCGAACGCCGAAACAGCGGACATCAACGTCGAGAACAATATCTTCCCGAAAGTTGAAAAGGAGTCCAGGTTCGACGAGTTCAAAAGAAAGAACGACTAAACAAATTGTAGAAAATAATGAGTGCCGGAATTTCCGGCACTTTTCTTATGCCAACCATAATGAAAACAATCAGGACGATTTTTGTACTTGCCGCCGTGACTGTCACAATGGTGACGGTATATGCACAAGAGGAGTGGAAGGGAAAATTCGAACAACTGGACCACCTGCTGCCGACGCCGAACAGCTACCGGTCAGCGTCAGGAGCGCCCGGGCCGAACTATTGGCAACAGCAAGCCGACTACGAAATCGACGTTGAACTCAACGACGAAACACAAACCATCACCGGAAAAGAAACGATAACATACCATAACAATTCGCCGGAGACACTCCGCTATTTGTGGCTCCAGCTTGACCAGAACAACGTGTCGAAGGGAAGCATGACCGAGCTAACACAGACAAACCGCATTCGGGATTCCATCCCGGCGACGCGGTTCCCCGTTACGCAGGCGGTAATTCCCTATGACGGAGGTTTCAGGATCAAATCGGTAAAGGATGCGAAGACCGGTCAGTCGCTGCCCTACCTGATCAACTTCACCATGATGCGCGTTGATCTGCCCGAGCCGCTGAAGACGGGTGAACGTTACTCGCTTTCCATCGAGTGGAGCTACAAGGAAAAGGACCGGATGAACTACGACGAACGCGGCGGATACGAATACTTCCCGGAGGACGGGAATTACATTTACCATGTTGCCCAATGGTTCCCCCGGATGTGTGTCTTTGACGACTACGAAGGCTGGCAAAACAAACAGTTCCTCGGCGCCGGTGAGTTCAGCCTCGTGTTTGGCGACTACAAAGTGCGCATCACCGTACCCTCCGATCACCTCGTGGCCGCGACCGGCTGGCTTCAGAATCCGACCGAAGTTCTTACACCAGAACAAATTCAACGATTCAAGAAGGCGCAGGAGACATTTGATAAGCCTGTACTGATCGTTTCCGAGGACGAAGCGCGGAAAAAAGAGAAACAGCGCTCATCTAAAAAGAGTACCTGGGTGTTTCACGCCGAGCAAGTTCGCGACTTTGCTTTTGCCTCATCCAGAAAATTTATCTGGGATGCCATGGCGGTGAAGAACGGAAGCAAGACCGTGCTGGCGCAGTCGTTTTATCCGAAGGAAGGAAATCCTACCTGGGGGGAGGTCTCCACGCGCGCGGTGAAGGATGCGCTGGATATTTATACCGAACGCACATTCGAGTACCCCTATCCGACCGCGATCTCGGTCAACTGGGTCGGCGGAGGAATGGAATATCCGATGATCTCATTTAACGCCGGACGTCCGGACAAGAATGGATACATTTCAGAAGGCAAGCTCACGTACCTGATTGCGGTCATCATTCATGAAGTAGGACACAACTACTTTCCGATGATCGTCAATTCCGATGAGCGCGAGTCGACATGGATGGACGAGGGGTTAAATTCGTTCCTTGAAAAGGAAACGATGCGCATCCGGTACCCCCACCTGGATCACTCTGACAATACGCCCAGGGGAATCGTCCCGTTTATGCGCGGTGACAAGTCCATGATGCGACCGATCATGGCCGGCTCCGACAATCAGGGGCGCTATTTTGGCGGCAATGGTTATTCGAAACCTGCCGCTGCCTTGACCATTCTTCGCGAAACGGTGATGGGCCCGGAGTTGTTTGACCAGGCGCTGAAAGAATACGCGAACCGTTGGGCATTCAAACATCCAAAGCCCGCAGACTTTTTCCGTACGATGGAAGATGCCTCGGCCGTGGACCTCGACTGGTTCTGGCGTGGTTGGTTCTACAGCGTGGACAACGTGGATGTTGCCATTCACGACGTAAAGTGGTTCAGGATGAAGGACGTCGAGGCGGACCCGGAGCGGAAGACCGTTCGGGCCGGACAGGGTGAACTCTCAGCATCAGGAGGGAACGGGACGGCGACTGACTTCAGCAACGGGCCGCAGGAGTTCACGGTGGTGAATACACCCGACCAGCTCTACGGTGAATTCCGGAGTCGGATCAATGACGACGACGTTCGAAGACAGCTGGCCGGAAAAAATATCTATCAGATTACGTTCCGGAACGTGGGCGGACTTGTTACGCCGTTGATCATCGAATGGACCTACAAGGATGGGACTAAGGAAATTGAAAAGATACCGGCAGAGATTTGGAGATTGAATGAAACGGAAGTCACCAAGGTGTTCGTCAAGGAAAAGGAAGTCGTGAACATCGTTTTCGACCCTAACGCCGAATTGGCTGACGTTGAAATTCGGAATAACGTCTTCCCCAAGCGCATTATTGATTCGCGGTTTGATCGATTTAAGAAGGAGAACTAACCTTGGACTGACGTCCGCGAATATGGTCTTTGGAAAACCACTTCTTCAGGAAGTGGTTTTTTTTGTATGGAAATGCGATCTTGTGTTTTACCAACCAAATCTCTATGGAAGTCGCCCAGGACGTGGCTGTCACCTGCAAGAACTGTGAAACAGTCTTTGACGGCAGGTTTTGCCCGAATTGTTCGCAAAAGGCGGACACTCACCGGTTCACGATCAAACACTTTCTCCACGAGTTGTTTCATGCAATCACGCATACGGATCGCGGCATCCTGTTCCTGGTAAAGGAAATGTTTCTTAGACCGGGGCTGGCCATGCGCGAGTATGTGATGGGCAAGCGGAAGAAATATTTTAGTCCCATTACCTACTTTCTAATTATCACCGCTATTCAGGTGATGGTTTCCTCCAAGGTGGAAATTTTCCCGGCCTTCAACGAATCCATTGAACAGCTCATAAAGGACGCTGCCGCCGCGGCAGGCGAAACTGTACCTCCTGATGTTTCGATGCAGGAGAACAGTAAAGCCGTTGCGTTTGTCAGCGATAATTCGAGGGTTGTCAACGCGATATTCATTCCTCTCCTCGCTCTGCTGAGTTGGCTATTCTTCTACAAATCACGAATGAATTTTGCGGAGAGCCTTGTTCTCAACATTGGTGTATCGGCACAGGGCAGTTTGTACTTTTTCCCGTTTGGCCTGCTTCCGTTCATGCTGGCGCCGTCATTGGTCATTCTTTGGATCATGTTGTACTCCTTCCTGATGTGGACGTACACCATGTTTGCATACAAAGGCTTCTTTCAGCAAAGCTGGGGCCGGACGCTTCTCAAGGGGAGCGTGCTTTACCTCATTTATACGATCTCGATCCAGTACGTGGTTAAGGGATTGATGTGGTTGTTGACGTGAGACTGGCCGACTCACAACTGTCCATCTTCACTGTCCACCGTCCACGGACTACGTCAAAAGTTGGAAGGCCCGTTTGAGGTCCACGTTGCCGCCGGATAAAATAATCCCCACACGTTGTGAGCGAAACTTGTCCGCAGCCTTGACCAAGGCGGCAAGCGGTACAACGCCGGAAGGTTCGACGATGATCTTTAGTTTCTCCCAGGCCAGCCGCATCGCAGAGATTATTTCTTCATCGGTTACGGTGATTACTTCCTTCACGTTTTCGCGGATGATGGCAAACGTCTTGTCGCCGAGGGTTGTGAGAAGTCCGTCGGCGATGGTGTTGGACTGAGATGGCTCGATCTTTCCACTCTGCAACGACCGGTATGTATCATCAGCACCGGCAGGTTCCCCGGCAATGACACGTGTTTTTGGAGAGAAGAACTTCGCTGCCAGGGCTGCGCCGCTGAGGAGGCCTCCCCCGCCGACAGGAGCCATGATAACGTCGAGGTCTGCGACATCATCAAGGAGTTCCTTGGCGGCCGTGGCCTGGCCTGTCATGACATCGTAGTTATTGAAAGGATGGATCTCCGTCGCGCCGGTCTTTTCGATGACGCCGCCCAGTGTCTTCTCGCGTGCATCAAGTGTGGGTTCACATTCGAAAATTTCCCCTCCGTAGCGATGTACCCCGGCCTTCTTGATTTCCGGCGCTGTTCGTGGCATAACGATGTAGGAGGGAATGTTCAGCATCTTCGCGGCGCGCGCCAATGCCTGGGCGTGGTTGCCACTGGAATGCGTAGCTACTCCGCGAGCGCGCGCCGAGTCCGAAAGTTGCAGGACAGCATTGGTTGCGCCTCGTGCCTTAAACGCACCAACCTTTTGCAGGTTCTCGCATTTGAGAAAGACCTCGACTCCCGTAAGCTCATTAAGTTCATCGGAAGTAAGAATGGGCGTGCGCAGAACGTAAGGTTTGATGCGTTCGTGTGCCTCGAGTATCGACTGTGCGGTGATGAAGTGATTCATTTGGCTAAAATAGTTTCCGTGCTGTTTTTAACGCTGACTTGGATTGAAAAAAATAGTGGGATCCGGGGCAAGACTGCCCGTTCGCCTGCCTGGCAGTCTGTGTAGGGAAATCCGCAGAGGTATTTTCCCGAGAGATGACCAGACCGGTGACTGGAAAACCGGTGACGATGCTGGCGCTCTTGCGTCAAGTCTCGCCGAGATTTTTTCGATGCCCGCACCCTTAATGTCAATGCGCTTCAAGCCAGTTCTCACCCACGCCGACCTCGACTTCCATGGGCACTTCAAGCTGGACGGCGCCGCACATCAGTTCCTTCACCTTTTCTTTGACCAGGTCGACTTCGGACTTATGGAGATCGAAAACGAGTTCGTCGTGGACCTGGAGGATCATTCGCGTCTTCAGTTTTTCACGGGTAAGCCAGTCGTGGATGTTCACCATGGCGATTTTAATGATGTCGGCGGCGCTTCCCTGAATGGGCGCATTGATGGCGTTGCGCTCAGCAAATCCGCGGGTGGCCATATTCCGCGAGTTGATATCACGGAGGTATCGCCTGCGACCGAGGATGGTTTCGACATACTCTTTCTCGCGTGCCTTGTTGATGGAGTCATCCATATACTTCTTGATCGCGGAGAACTCCTGGAAGTATGCTTTGATGATCTCTGCAGCCTCTGAACGCGGGATACCGAGGTTCTGCGCCAGACCGAAGGCAGAGCTTCCGTAGAGAATTCCGAAGTTCACCTCCTTTGCTTTCCGTCTCATATCTGGCGTTACCTCTTCAGGCGAAACCTTGAATACTTTCGCAGCCGTCGTCGTGTGGATATCCCGCTTTGTGCGGAACGCTTCGATCATCGTCTCGTCCTTTGCAAAGGAAGCCGCAATTCTCAGTTCGATCTGGGAATAGTCTGCCGACATGAAGAGAAACTCCTCGTTGCGGGGGACGAATGCCTTTCGGATTTGCCGGCCTTTTTCAGTGCGGATGGGAATGTTTTGCAGGTTGGGGTTGTTGGAACTCAACCGTCCCGTCACGGCCCACGCCTGCCTATAGTCGGTATGTATTCGGCCATCGTACTGGCTGATCATCCTCGGCAACGCCTCTACGTAGGTGGAGCGGAGTTTGTCATACTCGCGGTAGTCCAGGATCTTGCGGGCAATCTCGTGTTCGCCTGCAAGTCCCAGCAACACATCTTCCCCGGTGGCGTACTGCCCGGATTTTGTCTTCTTCGGCTTCTCGAGCAGCTTCATCTTTTCGAAAAGGACCTCGCCGAGTTGCTTGGGAGATCCGATGTTGAATTCAACGCCGGCGATCTGGTAAATCTCGCGCTGGACACGTTCGATTTCCTTTTTCAGTTCCTCCGACATTTTGTTGAGCGCCTGCACATCGACCCGCACGCCCTCGAATTCCATTGCGGCCAGTACTTTGGCCAAAGGCATCTCCACTTCAGTCATAAGTTTGTCGTGGCTTCGGGACGCAAGATCCTTTTCGATGTGCGGATGTATTTGCAATACCTTATCGGCGCGTTCACATACCTGGTCTTTGTTTTTGGAATCAGGGTCGGAGAGCATCTCGTAACCGAGATACTGAGAACACAAAACCGGCAATGCATGCGATGCCTCCGGCTCAATGAGATAGTGCGCCAGCATGGTGTCGAAGAGCTTGCCCTTGAGTTCTGCTCCGTGCTTGTGCAGAATGAGCATGGTGCTCTTCAGGTTGTGTCCGACCTTGGCGATGTTCTCACTTTCAAAGAGCGGTTTCAATTCTCCGACAATTTCTCCAGCATCGGCAACGGTGACGGGAACAAAATGCGCTTCGTTCGCTTTCCAGGAGAAAGAGAAGCCCTTCAGGCGGAAATCGAAGTTCGCCGCATCGTCGGTGATGCTTTCAATGGCGACGAGCTTCTGTTGACATAGTTTCTCCACCAGCGCCTTGCGAAGGTCAGGCAGGTCGGCCGCGAAGTATTGGACATTTTCCGGGGCGAATGCCTCCTTTTGCAGCACAGCGCCGGATGGGCCCTGCCCGAACATCGACAACTGTTGGGTCGATTGACTTTTCTGAGGAGGAGCAACCCCGGGAATATCTGCAAATGCCCGCGCAGCGATCGCCTTGAATTCGAGGTCGTCGAAGATGGGTTTCAATACATCCACGGAGGGGCCGGTGTATCGCAACTGCTCTTCGTCAAACGCGATGGGAACATCCGTGATGATGGTGGCCAGTTTTTTCGAGAGGATGGCTTGTTCACCGTAGGTTTCCAATAGTTCCTTTTGTTTGCCCTTCAACTCATGCGCGTGCGCCACAGCGTTTTCTACGGAGCCGTACTTCTTGATGAGCGCTGCCGCTGTCTTTGGTCCAATTCCGGGAATACCGGGAATGTTGTCCGAACTATCGCCCTGCAAACCCAGAATGTCCGTGACCTGCGCGACGTTCTCAATATCCCATTTTTCGCATACCTCCTTCACCCCGAGTACGTCAACGGCGTTCCCCATGTAGGCCGGCTTGTAAAGGAAAACACATTCGTTGACGAGCTGACCAAAATCTTTGTCAGGTGTCATCATGTACACCTCAAACCCCTGCTTGCACGCCTGGCCGGCGAGCGTGCCGATAATGTCGTCTGCTTCGTAACCGTCGAGTTCGAGAATTGGGATGTTGAAGCCGCGGATGATCTCCTTCACTTTCGGTACGCCATAGCGGATATCCTCCGGCGTCTCCTGCCGGGTCGCTTTGTAGTCGGCGTAGATCTCGTCGCGGAATGTTTTTGCGGATGTATCGAAAGCGACGCCGATGTGGGTGGGTTTCTGTTTTGTGATCACCTCCAGCAACGTGTTGGTGAAGCCAAACGGCACGGATGTGTTTACGCCCTTGGAGTTGATCCGCGGGGTTTTAGTGAAAGCAAAATGCGCCCGGTAAACCAGAGCATAGGCGTCGAGAAGGAAGAGTTTTTTGGCCGGCTTTTCCATACGGACGCAACTTAGGCATTGGTTTGTTGGTTAACAAAGGAGCAGGAAATTGATTGTTTTCGAAATTACTGACAGAACCGACCCAAAACCCGGAACCGAAACTTGGAACCCCCTTGCCCCTCTACTTCAATCTCTCCCTGAAGAACGCCAGTGTGTGTTTGTACGCATCTTCCGTAGCCGCTTTGTCGTACACCGGATTACTCGGGTTCGCGAAGGCATGCTCGGCATCATAGCTCTTGACGGTGAGTTTCTTTCCCGCCGACTTCATGTTCTCCTCAAACTTTTGCACTACTTCCGGGCTTATGTATTTTTCACGCGAGGCGAAAATCCCCAACACATCCGTGTTCAGCTTTTTCAACGTTTCAACATCGTCAACGGGCATACCATAGTACATGACACAGGCAATGGCTTGATTACCCGCAGTGAGTGAAGCCAACAACGACTGCCCACCACCGAAACACCAACCGATCGTTCCGATCTTCGCCTCCGGCCCGGCATAGGCGATGGCTCCTTTCACGATCGCATTACCGCGCTCCTGTTTGAACTGCTGCATATAACTTGCGGCCTCCTGCCGATCGGCGGTGACTTTGCCGTCGTACATGTCCAGTGCAAGCACGTTCACGTTACCCAAATCCTTGTAAAGCTTTTCCGCCTCCCTTTTGATGTGATCGTTAAGGCCCCACCATTCCTGGAAAACGAAGATCCAGTTATCCGTCTTCTCTTTTGCCTGCAAGAGATAACCCCGACCTTCGGCGCCGTCAGGTGTCTTGAACGTGATCATCTTGCCGCCTTCCTGTGAGACGTGCACGTATG
Organism: uncultured Roseivirgaceae bacterium; assembly: GCA_964537375.1. Taxonomy (GTDB): domain Bacteria; phylum Bacteroidota; class Bacteroidia; order Cytophagales; family Cyclobacteriaceae; genus Chryseosolibacter. The sequence goes on along the minus strand of CAZIAG010000001.1, from coordinate 8,120 downwards.
GTCTCGGCGTTGCATGTGCGGCATTAAAGTCGCTGTGGGAAGCAAAGGCAGCAAATTTTTCCGTTGGGGAAGTGTGACAAATAGCGATATCGCCCTGGCCGAACGCAACGACGGCGAGGGCTAGTAGACAAACTGCAATGCTAATCCGTTTCATATGCTTCGGTTTATTGTGAGCGTTAATCCTTAAGCTGTCCCGTCACCACGCGTTCATAGGTGATAAAATCCGTATTGACCGGTTCGTACCCTTGCTGACGAAGGAGCAACGCCACCTGCGCGCGGTGATAGGAAGAATGATTGACCAAATGCACCATAATCATTTCCACATTGTTCGTGAACGGATCCCCCGAATAGTTCTTATAGGAAATCTCGCGATCGAAATTATCATTGCCTTCAACAAAGTCAAGCCAATCCTGTGTCGCTTTTTCGGATAAAGATTTCAGTTGGTCCAGGGAATATTCGCCCCACAACCTGATTTCCTTTGGTGCGGGAAGGCCCTTGACGCGGTGCAGCCAAAGGATAAGGGCGGCAACCACATGCCCCATCAGGGAAAGAATTTTTTCATCCGAAACACCCTGGCGCTCAAGTGACTCGAGTACACGCCTATTCGCCCAGGCGTTGTATTGGTACAATTTCAGGAAATACTTTTTCATGACGGCTGCAAGGTAATACGCAAAATCGGAAAAGGATCAACCCATTCCGCCAAAGAAGGAGCGACACGACAAACCGGCTTGCGTTTCGACCTTCCGTCCGACGATCATGCACAATCCCCGGAATCAACACCGATCTTAAGAAATGGAAACGAAGTAGTATTAATACGACAATATTTTTAACTTTTCACTTCTTGTCAATAGCATATGGCACCCGCCCGAAGGTATGTAGCGATCGTCGTGTTGTCCGGGATACTGATTTCAATATTCATCTGGACGAGCCGCCCTGGGTCAGTCACGGCCCACAGCAGCATACCCGAAACGGTCGACTACAACTTTCATATTCGGCCAATACTTTCCGACCGCTGTTTTAAATGCCACGGACCTGATGCCGCGCAACGCAAGGCCGGGCTCCGCCTCGACACGGAAGAAGGACTGTACCAGGCGTTGCAGGATGATGAACACGCTCGCGTTATCGTTCCCGGGAAGCCACATTCGTCCGAGCTTTACCGACGTATTACCAGTCCCGACACGTCCGTTTTGATGCCACCACCGTCATCTAACCTAGCGTTGAACGACGACGAGATTAAGCTGATCACGCGTTGGATTGAACAAGGGGCGGATTACAAGCAGCACTGGGCCTTTATCCCTCCCCGGTATGCACCGCTTCCTTCCGTGGACGATGATGACTGGCCATCCAATGATATCGACCGCTTCATCCTGGCCCGGATGGAAGAAGTCGGACTCGAACCGAATGAGGAGGCGGATAAAGCACAACTGCTGAGGCGCGTGTGCCTCGACCTCACCGGGTTGCCACCCGCACTGGAAATGCAGCAGCGCTTCATGAACGATAAATCAGCGGACGCATATGAACGCATTGTCGATGAACTGCTGGGCAGTCCACACTACGGAGAAAAGATGGCCATCCATTGGCTTGACGTAGCTCGGTATGCAGACTCGCATGGATACCAGGATGATGGTTATCGCACGATGTGGCCGTGGCGCGATTGGGTGATTCACGCATTCAACGAGAATTATTCCTATGACAAATTCCTGACCTGGCAGTTGGCCGGTGACCTCCTGCCCGTGCCCACCAAGGAAATGCTGCTGGCAACCGGCTTCAATCGCAACCACAAAATCACACAGGAAGGTGGCGTGATCGATGAGGAGTATCGGATAGAATATGTCACCGACAGGACGAATACGTTCGGCAAGGCGTTCGTCGGCCTGACACTCGAATGTGCAAAATGCCACGACCATAAATACGATCCGATCTCTCAAAAGGACTACTTCAGCACCTTCGCGTTCTTCAACCAGGTGAATGAAAAGGGTTTGTTTGGCGACATCCAGGTGGCTTCCCTGGCCGATCCACCCAGCATGATCATCACGGATGCCGATGTCAAAAGCATTTTGTCTTTCGTCAACAAAAAAGAAGAAGGTCCGGTGCCCGTAATGATCATGAGAGACAGCGCGGTCATGAGGCCTACGCATTTGTTGATTCGCGGTGCCTACGACGCAAAAGGTGACGTGGTGGATTTTGGCGTGCCTGAGTCTGTCTTTCCTTTCGACACGATGCGGTTTAGAAAGGATCGCCTGGGTCTAGCCGAATGGTTGTTGCAAAAAGATCACCCGCTCACGTCACGGGTGTTCGTCAATCGCCTTTGGCAGGAATTCTTCGGGACGGGTCTCGTGAAAACCTCTGGCGACTTCGGCATGCAGGGAGAGTTGCCCTCTCATCCGGAGCTGCTCGACTGGCTTGCTCTCGACTTTATGAATCACGGTTGGGACATCAAACGCATGGTAAAACAGATCGTGATGTCATCGACGTATCGCCAGTCGGCAAGAGTGACGCGGCAAAAGTTATCGATCGATCCCGACAACAGGTACCTCTCCCGTGCCCCGCGACGGCGACTTCCTCCCGAACTGATCAAAGACATGGTACTTGCCAGTAGCGGGTTGCTGGTTCCGGAAATCGGCGGCCCAAGCGTAAAACCCTATCAGCCGAAGGGCGTATGGGAATCTTCAACCTCGGGTCGTGGCGTGCTGGCGTACTACATACAGGATCACGGTGATAAACTTTACCGACGCGGGATCTATAATTTTATCAAGCGAACCGTGCCTCCACCCTCCATGCTGATTTTTGATGCAAGCAATCGTGACCAGTGTGAGGTAAGACGAATGAGTACCAACACTCCCCTGCAAGCCCTGGTGTTGTTGAACGATCCGATGGTGCTTGAAGCGTCACGTGTTTTGGCGGAACGCCTGATGCTCGAAGATTCCAAAACAGAGGACAGGATAATCATGGCTTTCCGACGTATCCTTTGTCGCCACCCCGATGAAAAGGAAGTGGCGCTTATGCTCAAATATTATGAAGAAGAGAGGTCATCGTTTACCGCGGCACCCGAAAGTGCAGAAGCGTTGATTCGACAGGGAGAGTTTCCCCACGAGAAGATTGACGATAAAGCTTCTCTGGCGGCGCTTATGCGTGTCGTACATACGCTTTACAATACAGACGAAGCCATCTCGCGCTAATAATGCAATTATGAAAGAGTTCCTTGAACATCGCTTCAACATCAACCGAAGACATTTTCTTGGGAAACTTAGTGTCGGACTGGGAAGCGCGGCCCTGGGATCCCTCCTGATACCGGATCTTTTTCAGGGGAGCCGTGAAGAAGCCACTACCAGCTTCGGGTTGCCGCATTTTGCACCGAAGGCAAAGCGCGTGATCTACCTTTTTCAAAACGGGGCGCCTTCTCAACTCGAGAGCTTTGACTACAAGCCGCTCCTCAACAAAATGCACGGTGAGGAACTCCCCGCTTCAGTAAGAATGGGTCAACGACTTACGGGAATGACTTCCAACCAGACCAACTTTCCATTGGTCGGATCCTATTTCAAATTCGCTCAGCATGGAAACTCCGGTGCCTGGGTGAGCGAACTGTTCCCTCACATTGCCGGCATTGTCGACGAACTTTGTTTCATTAAGACGATGCACACTGAAGCCATTAATCACGACCCCGCACTGACGTTTATGCAGACGGGCGCCCAGCAAGGGAACCGGCCAAGCATGGGCGCGTGGCTTAGTTACGGGCTCGGAAGCGAGAATTCAAACCTGCCGGCATTCTGTGTGCTGCTCTCACGCGGACGCGGGAATGGGCAAGGCGTGTATTCCAAGCTCTGGACGAATGGATTTCTCGACAGCGTTCACCAAGGTGTTCAATTCAGCAGTGGAGAGGAACCGGTGCTTTACCTGAATGGCCCTGAAGGAACGGACAGGGAGAGTCAGCGACGAATGCTCGACAACCTGGCGCAACTGAATGAGTTTGCCTACGAGGATTTCGGCGATCCGGAGATTCACGCGCGCGTCCGTCAGTACGAAATGGCTTATCGCATGCAGACTGCCGTGCCCGAATTGGCGGACATCTCCAAAGAACCTGATCACATCATCAGGATGTATGGACCCGAATGCCTTGTGCCTGGAACGTATGCCGCCAACTGCCTGCTCGCCCGAAAGTTGTCCGAATCGGGTGTCCGTTTTGTGCAGCTCTATCACCAGGGATGGGATCAGCATGGCAACCTTACCGGCGAGATGCCCTTGCAGGCACAGGATGTGGACCGCGCGTCTGCAGCATTGGTCATGGATCTCAAACAGCGTGGATTGCTGGAGGAGACCCTCGTCATTTGGGGCGGTGAGTTCGGGCGCACCAATTATTGCCAGGGCGATTTGGGTGACAAGAATTACGGACGCGACCATCACCCGCGTTGCTTCACCATTTGGATGGCCGGAGGAGGCATCAAGTCCGGATTGACCTACGGAGAAACGGATGAGTTTGGATATAATATTGTCAGCAACCCCGTTCATGTAAATGACTTTCACGCGACGATATTGCATCTTCTCGGACTTGATCATGAGCGGTTGACGTTTCGGCATCTCGGTCGCCGATACAGGCTCACAGATGTCGGTGGCCGCGTCGTAAATGAGGTGATTGCTTAATGCAAGTGCGCACCCGCAGGACAACCATCAATGAATTTATTTTGTCAAGACATTATTAACTAAACTACTGAATCAAGGCAGGATGGGAACAGTAAATAAGGTGATTGGGTATTTGGTTGTGATGGTGCATTCCCTGTTGCTTTTCCTCCTGGCTTTTGAGCACTGGGTGGAGGTACCCGCATGGCTTCAAACCGTTGGACGAGCTCACCCCCTTCTGCTTCACCTTCCCATTGGCTTCTTGCTCGTCGTCGCGCTGCTTGTGTTTATGCCCGCGTTTCGTTCGGACACCAGGTTTCGCGATACGGTAATACTCCTGCTTCATTTGACCGCGTTCGTCGCTGGCGTGTCGGCACTTTTCGGGCTGATCCTTTCGCTGGAGGACGGATATGCCAGTGACACGCTGACGATTCACAAATGGAGTGGAGTCGCCCTTAGTCTGTTCTGTTGGATGATGCTCGCCCTGACCCAACGCGCTGTACTGCTCCGGATGACCGTTGTGTTCGGTGTCGGAATCCTGGTCGTGACGGGTCACTTCGGAGCCACGATAACACACGGAGAGAATTTCCTGCTGGCGCCCCTGCAGACCGGTACCGACGATCCTTTGCTGACGGACAACGCAACGCTCTTTGAGGCGGGGATAGCACCCATTTTTGAGAAGAAGTGTTCCGGGTGTCACAATGCGGAGCGGGCGAAAGGCAGATTAATCCTCACGTCGATGGAAGGGATCAGGAAAGGTGGGAAGACAGGACCGTTGTGGCAACACGGAGCGACGCAAAGCCTGCTGTTGGAGCGTCTGGCCTTACCGTTGGACCACAAGAAACACATGCCTCCAAAGGAAAAGGCTCAGCTTACAAAGGATGAGCTGTTGCTTATCGAACAGTGGGTCACTTTCGGGGCAGACTTCAACACAACGCTGGCGGAGATTAAAAGCAATGATTCGCTGAACACACTTGTCCGATCCGTGATCGCACGATACTCGGGTACGACGGAAAAATCCAATTACACATTCGAATTCGCTTCCTGGGATGTTGTCCGCCAACTCAACATGCCTTATCGTCGCGTCGCACCCCTGGCTCAGGAGGAGCCCGCTTTGGAGGTCGACTTTTTCCTTCCCGGCTCCTTCAAACAAGATTTTTTGCGTGAACTGCTTCCTGTGAAGGAACAAGTGGTGTCGTTGAATTTGTCGGGGATGCCGATCGCTGATTCAACGTTGTCGGTGCTGAGGGAGTTTGTGAATCTTGAGGAGGTGAATCTGAACTATACTCCGGTTACCGGTGGGAGCATGATCCACCTCGCTACCTTGCCGAATTTGCGTGCTTTATCGCTCGCGGGAACTGCCCTTGATGCGAATGCGTTGAGCAAAGTTGCCGCGAACAGTTCTCTTGCACGCGTCGTCGTGTGGAATACACCGGTTTCGGAGGATGACGTTGTCGCGCTGGAGAAAACACATCCGCATATTACCTGGGAGCGGGGATACCGACCCGATTCATCCGAGGTACTGCGACTTAGTCCACCCTACCTCGTCAACGACGATCAACTCATCGATGAAGGAGAAACAATCCACCTTCGACACCGGCTGCCGGGAACGAGCATCCGGTTTACAACAGATGGCACCGCACCAGACAGTCTCGGCAGCCCGGAGTTTGAGAAACCGTTCACGATCGACCATTATACGGTGTTGAAGACGTTGTCGGTAAAGGAAGGCTGGTTGAGTAGCCATCCGGAGGAGTATGTTCTCTTTCGAAAAGGATATCGACCAGACCGTGTGAAGATGCTGACGAACGCCGACGAAAGGTATCCGGGTGACGGCGCCGAAATGTTGATCGACAACGTGAAAGGTATGCCTGATTACTACCGCGACAAGTGCTGGATGGGATTTCGTCAAAATCCATTGGAGGCAGTCTTTCATTTCGACACGGTGGAGCCGCCCCTGGTAAGTCGGGTAACCCTGAGCTATGCGCGCAACGTCTACGCATTGTGCATGCCGCCCGCGTCCATCGAGATTTGGGGAGGCGATGACTCAGGCAAACTGACTCTCTTGAAGAAAGTCATTCCATCACAACCAGACAATTATGTAAGTGTCCGGATCGAAGGTGCCTCGGTTGAAATTCCGCCCTCGCGTTATAGTGTTTATAAACTGGTCGCGAAACCATTGCCTGTCCTCCCAGCGTTCACGGGAATGCCTGGAGAAAAAGGATGGCTGATGGTTGACGAGGTATTTTTCAACTAGTCGGCAAAATCACTTTTTGATGGCCGCCTGTTTTTGACTGTTCATCAAGAAAGCCTGGGATCGTTTTGGCTTGAGAATTGTTTGGCAAAGGACTTACATTGCCGTAGCGAGTGACCATTGATTCAATGGTAACAAAGGTCAATCGTAAAAGTCTTATAATTGCCGTGAAGCAATCACTATGAAAGGTTTTCGATTTGGGTATTTGATTTTCATCGTGCTGGTGGTGCCGACCGCCTGCCAGAAGCCAAAGGAGGATATTGTATTGCGTCGCATCAATGATGTCGTCGTTGACGCCACGTCTGAACCCACGTTGCGGGCAAATGCCCTTTTCTACAACCCCAACCGGATGAGTGGCCGTCTCAAGGAAATAAAGGTCGATGTTTTTGTGAATGGAAAGAAAGCCGCATCGATCGACCAGGAACTAAGAACAAAGATCCCTGCCAGATCTGAATTCACAGTGCCCCTTGAGGTAAAACTTGCGCTGAAAGAGTTGGGACTTGTAAATGCACTGCTGGGCATGATCGGCGGGAAGAAGTTCGAGGTTCATTACAAGGGATCGCTGAAACTCAATTACCGCGGCATTCCCGTGCGGGTGCCGGTGGATTACAAGGATGAAGTGAGGATCAGGGGGTGAGGTGTCGGATTGGCTAAAACTTCTACTTCGGCATTCTGTATTCTTCATTCTCTAAATCGTCTGCGATTGAAAGACGTGCTCGTTGGCCATGGTCCGCTCTTTGTTCCATACGAAACGATCCCCGCGACAAATGAATGTCGTTCTCCGAACCAGAAGATTAGCCAATACAGATTACAGGTTGAGAAAGTGGATTTGGTGACGGAGGTCAAGATGCAGCGGAATCCGGTAAGCCCTGCGCCTCCGCATCGAGTTTACTCTCGACCCTTACCCTAAACGGCAGCACGAGCAGACCCAGCTCATGGTACCGACTTTATTGGTGACGAAAATTTCTCCGCGTTGAGTTCACGCTCGACCCTTGCCCTAAAGGGTAGCATGAGCAGACTCCGCTCGTCGTGCAGACTTTATTGGTGCCGAAAATGTTTACTGCTCACTCAAGGCGTCCCCGACGATAGAGAATGCTCTCCAAACATAGACGCAATGATCACCATGCCAGGATGAACAAGACCCTGGGCCCTGAGACCCTGGGATTTGAAATTTGGGCCTCCTTGACTCGGTGGAGGGGGACTGTCAACCGGTTATACGGCATTCGTGCCCCGCGGGTTGTGAAACAACGTCAAA